>CANRMD010000003.1 GCA_947631645.1 Candidatus Gastranaerophilales bacterium | reverse complement strand
ACGGTATTACTTCCTCATTTCTTTTCAAGTTTTGCTCAATCGGCATTAATGACAATACATATAAAAATGTTGGATGGAAAAGATACTCATCATATAATTGAGGCAATATTCAAAGCTTTTGCAAGAGCCGTAAAAACTGCTGTTACTGTAGATGAATCTTTAAAAGATAAAATACCTTCAACAAAAGGTGTTATATAAAAAAAATTTATTTTTTATATTTAATAATGTCAGCATCTCAGATAAAGGCTTGCGGAACTTGCTACGCTTAATCGACGCTCGCCCTGATGTTTATTCAATAAAATTTTCTAATAAAAATATTAATTTTTGTAAAATTTTTTTTTGAAATCCTAAAGTCCCCCCCCCCGAACCGATAATACATTTGTTAGTAAAATGAAAGGAAGACTTATGGAAATTAACAAAATTAATCAATTTGCCTTAGAATCCGGGTCTGGAGCTAGAGGTAGTCAGCAGACAGCAAAAGATGAAGATAAATCTATTTTTGATACAGTAAAGGATTTGTTTGGATCAACAGTTAATTCAGAAGGTGCAAGTGAAGAATTAGGTGAAAATTCTAAAGAAATATTGTCAGATCCTGGAAAATTATTTGGGGCGACAGTTAATTTTGCAGCTCCTGGCCTTGGCTTCTGGAAAAATATATTATCAGGCATTGGACAATTTTTCAAAAACCTTTTTAAATAAAGTCGATAAGAGAGCCTTTTAGGCTCTCTTTTAAACGGCGGTAACGGGATTTGAACCCGTGTCAACAGAATGAGAATCTGCTATCCTGACCCCTAGACGATACCGCTATGCGTCTATTTATATTGTATTCCTCAAAAAAATATTTGCAAGTAAAAGAGGGCTTAATGCCCTCTTTTTTTATTTAATATCTTTGTATGAGCCTGTGAACCTATCCATATATGTTGTATGCAGTAGGTGATGAGCAATTTCACTTCCGGGTTTTCCTCCGAGGCATTCTGCGTACAATTTTATTATGTCAGGGTTTGTATGGGATTTTCTGTATTCAAGGTTTTTATCTTCTTCATATAAGCCTTGAGCACGTTTTTCTTTTATTGTCGCATCTAAACAGCTTGTAGGTTGACCGCCTCCGTTTACGCATCCTCCGGGGCACGCCATAACTTCCATTATGTGGAAATCTGCTTTACCTTCTTTTAATTCCTTTAAAGATTTTTCGGCTTCTTTTAATGTTGATACAACTCTTACTTTTACTTGTTTACCTTTAATGTCAATTATTGTATCTTTTGTCCTTGAATTGGCGTCAACTCCTCTTAAAGGTGTTACATCAACATTTGTGAGTTCTTCGCCCGTTACATAGTAGTATGCGGTTCTAACGGCAGCCTCTGCTACTCCGCCAGAAGCCCCGAAGATTGTACCTGCACCCGAATACTGGCCGAACGGAGAATTTGCTTGTTCTTCTTTTAATGCTTTAAAGTTAATACCTGCAGCCTTAATCATTTTTGCAAATTCTTGAGTTGTTAATACAAAGTCAGTTTCGCCGTATAGTTGTTCTCTTATTGCTTCATACTTTTTAGCCGTACAAGGCATAACGGATACTACAACTATATTTTCTTTTGTATAACCCTCATAGTATTTTGGTAAAAATTCTTTCATAACAGGCGACATCATACCTTGAGGTGATTTACAGCTTGATAAATGTTTAATCAAATCAGGGTGCTGAGTTTCTATGTATCTGACCCAAGCAGGGCAGCATGATGTAAACATCGGCAAAACTCCGCCTTTTGTTAATCTTTCAACAAACTCGTTCGCTTCTTCCGTTATGGTTAAATCAGCCGAAAAGTTTGTATCAAAGATTAAATCAAAACCTAATCTTCTTGCGGCTGCATAAATTTTCCCGATTGTATTTTCCCCGGGCTCCAAGTTGAATTCTTCACCTAATGCAACTCTTACTGACGGAGCAAATTGAACAACAACTTTCTTTGAAGGGTCATTAATTTGCTTCCAAACTTCATCAATTGATGATTTTATTGAAATAGCACCTGTCGGGCAAACTGCTTGGCATTGTCCGCAAAATACGCAGTCGACTTGAGATAAGCATCTGCCGTTCATAGGTTCTACTCTTGTGTTTGAACCTCTGTTTACGAACCCTAATACGCTGTGTCCTTGGAATTCTGAGCAAGCTCTAACACAAGCTCCGCAAAGTATACATTTAGACGGGTCTCTGACTAAAGAGGGGTTCATACTGTCAACGGGAAGATAATCTTTTTCTTCAAGTTTAGGGAATCTGATTTCTTCAATTCCGTATTCTGCCGCATATTTTTGAAGTTCGCAGTTTCCTGATTTATTACAGGTTAAGCATTCTCTTTTATGATTTGCCAGTAATAATTCAAGAATTGTTTTTCTGATTTTGCGAACTTTTTCTGAGTTCGTTTCAATTCTTATGCCTTCTTTCGGGGGCATTGTGCAAGATGCTTGTATCCATTTACCGTCTTGCTCTATTATGCACATTCTGCAAGCACCAAATTGTGTTAAATCAGGGCGGTGGCAGAATGTCGGAACGTCAAAACCGTTATTGCGGATGACTTCCAATACTGTCTTTTCATTTGTATATTCAACTTCAACGTTGTTTATAAATAATGTCTTTTTATCGCTCATTTTCTTATCCTTACCTATTTTGTTACTATTGCTTTAAACGGACAATTGTCTTTGCAAGCTCCGCACTTAATACATTTATCTTGGTTAATTTTGTGCGGTTCTTTTATTGTGCCTTCAATAGCACCAACAGGGCAGTTTCTTGCACATTTTGTACAGCCTTTACATTTATCGGCTTCGATTTCATAGTGTTTTAAAGCAGTGCAAACGCCCGCCGGACATTTTTTGTCTCTAATATGAGCAATATATTCATCTCTAAAGTATTTTAATGTTGAAAGAACGGGGTTCGGTGCAGATTTTCCCAGCCCGCAAAGTGAACCGACTTTAATCACATGCCCGAGTTCTTCAAGCATATCAAGATCTTCCATTTTGCCCTGTCCTTTAACTATTCTTTCCAAAATAGCTAACATTTGCTTTGTTCCCTCACGACAAGGCGTGCATTTACCGCAGCTTTCGTGTTGTGTAAAGTTCATAAAGAATCTTGCAACTTCAACAATGCAGGTATCTTCATTCATAACAACAAGACCGCCAGAGCCGACCATTGCACCGACTTTTGTTAATTGGTCATAGTCCATTGGCATATCTAAGTGTTCTTCAGTTAAGCATCCGCCTGAGGGTCCGCCTATTTGAACGGCTTTAAATTTTTTGCCGTTTCTAATTCCGCCCCCTAAGTCAAATACAATCTGTCTTAAGGTTGTGTTCATAGGTACTTCGATTAGACCCGTATTGTTTACTTCGCCTGTAAGAGCAAATGTTTTTGTTCCTTTTGAGGTTTCAGTACCCATTGATGCAAACCATTGAGCACCGTTTAATATAATTAACGGCACATTTGCAAATGTTTCAACGTTATTTAATAATGTCGGACGTTTAAACAAACCGCATTCAGCCATGTGGATATTTTTGGGTCTTGGCATTCCTCTTTCGCCCTCTATTGAAGCGATTAATGCTGATGATTCACCGCAAACAAAAGCTCCCGCACCTTCTTTAATATGTATATGGAAACTGAAATTACTTCCCATAATATTTTTACCTAAAAGATTTCTTTCTTCAGCAGCTTTTATAGCCATTTTTAAACGTTTAATAGCTAACGGGTATTCTGCTCTAACATAGATATAACCCTCATCGGCACCTACGGCAAATGCGGCTATAGCCATACCTTCAAGAAGTTTATTAGGGTCATCTTCCATAACGCTTCTATCCATAAAAGCACCGGGGTCACCCTCATCTCCGTTACATATAACGTATGATTTTCCGCCTTGGTGTCTATAAACGCTTCTCCATTTTTTACCTGTAGCAAAACCGCCGCCGCCTCTGCCTCTTAGTCCTGAATCTTCTATTTCTTTTATGACATATTCTTGGTCATTTATTTCAAGAACTTTTGCTAAAGCACTGTATGCACCAACCGATATAGCTTCATCCAAACTTTCAGGGTTAATAATACCGCAGTTTTTCATTGCTGTTCTTGTTTGTTTTGCATAGAAGTTCATTTCTTCGTTGTTTACAATTTTTTTGTTTAATGCGGGGTCAACATATAAAAGACGTTCAACAATTGTATTATTTTTCAAAGATTCATATATTTCTTTTACATCTTCTTTTTTTACGTGAACGTATGTTAACTTTTTGTCAGGAACAACAACTAAACAGCCCTGTTCACAAAAACCTATACAACCTGTCGGTATAACGCTCATTTTTACATCGTTTGTTAAAACATCTGCGTCAGCACCTAATTTTTTAAATTCTTCAATTAAATCTAAAGCACCGTTAGCAATACATCCTGTTGATGCACAAACAAGAATTCTTCTGCCTTGTTTTTTTATTAATTCTTGTGCTTTTGCTTGCTCTTGTTTTATATCTATAGTTAATTTTACTTTTTCCATATTACACGTTCTCTTTCAATATTGTGTCAATAACGATTTCAACGGCATCAGGTGTCATTTTCGGATATATTTTACCGTTTATAACCATCGCGGGAGCCAAACTGCAAGCACCTAAACAGCTGACGGTTTCGAGAGAAAACATTCCGTTTTCCGTTGTCATTTTGCCGTTTTTTAATTGAATTTTCTTTTTAACTGCTTCTAAAACCGGCATAGAACCTCTAACGTGGCAAGCAGTACCGTCACATACTTTTATTTCGTATTTGCCTTTCGGTTCCAGTGAAAACTGTGCATAGAATGTTGCTACGCCGAATACCGTTGCGGGAGATAAACCTTCTACCTGTGAACCTATGTATGTCATTGCTTCTTCAGGAAGATATTTATATATTTCCTGAACTTTTTGAAGCATTGCAATTAAATATGACTTTTCGCTGTCATAACTTTGGATAATTTCATCCAATTTCCCTTTATCTATTGAGGGAGCCGATGTTGTCATTCTCTTTCTCCTCTTTTATCTAAGCCTCTTTATAAAATTATATCAAAGACATAAAAAAATTGGTAATTTTTACTATATGAATATTCCTTATCTTGTTATAAAATGTAAATTGTTAATGGAGATTGATGATTTATGAAAAAATTATTGATGTTATTTATATGTGTTTTATTGTTTCAGAGTAATGGTTTTTGCCAAACTGTTTATGATGATAATTATGTTGAAAATCCTAATTATCTTCAGGGGAATAAATATCTTCAAAGTTCCCAATATTCAAGTGCCATAAATGAATTTAAAAAAGCTATAAGAGTTAATCCTCAAGATTCCAATGCTCTTATAGGCTTATCAAATGCTTATAATATGCGTGCGGTATATTATAATAATACTCTTAAATCTGTTGAGAACGCTATTTCTGATTTAAAATCAGCATTGTTTTATGTTAAATATTATACCGGTTCAACAAGCCCCACAAGTGAACAATCTGTTGCGGCAATGCAGAAAAATCTTGCTTCTTTGGAAGCTTCTTTGCCTGAAAAAGTTACTAATCAATCCAGATATAATTCCGCAAAAAATTACAGAACTAAAGGTGAATTTGCAGCTGCGGCATATGATTATTATAATATTTTAAATGACACTAAATATACTTTTGAAGCTAACTCTGCTTTAGGTGATATTTATAAAATTTTAAACAGACCTGATATGTCCGTAAATTTTTATAAAACAGCTCAAAAATATAAAACTAATGATTCTGATATACATTTAAAACTTGCAAGAACTTATGAACAGCTTAATGATTTTTCATCCGCTCTTAATGAATACGGATTGGCTATAAATAATTCGGAAGAAAGAGAAGATATATTAAATTCACTTGAAAGGATATGGCAGAAAAAAGTTGATGAAAACCCAAAAGACGCTGAAACACACGCTAATTTGGGTGTAGTTTATCAAAAACAAAAAAGATATACCGAAGCTTTGGCGGAATATAATAAAGCTCAGACTTTAAACCCGTCTAATATTAATACATTGCTTAATATCGGCACATTATATCAAGAACAAAAACGATACAGTGATGCTTTAAATATTTATAATCAAATACTTCAAACTCAACCTCAAAACGTTAATGTACTTGTTTATAAAGCAGAGTGTCTAAAAGGATTGAATAAAAATGATGAGGCCGTATCAACATATAAAACAGCTTTAAACCTTGACCCTAAAAATGCAAATATTAAGGCAGAACTTTTTGAACTATTAAAAGATACTATGCCGACTGAAGATGTATTGGACTTTTTATATAAAAATGTCCAAAACTCTCCCATGAATGCTGATTCATATTATGAATTTGCTTATGAACTGCATAAAACAGGGAAAATTGATGATGCGATTGTTTATTATCTCCAAACAATTAAACTTGATAATAAAAAAATTGATGCATATATTAATCTTTCTCAGGCATACCGCCAAAAGAAAAATTATAATGATGCTTATGCAATTATTAAAAAAGCTCAAACTCTTGCTCCGGATAATGAACTTGTTAAAAAACAGCTTGATATTGCCCTAAAAGAATATGAGGCTAATAATTATAATATAGCATCTGATTTGTTCCAAAGCGGTGATTATCAAAAAGCTATAGAGGAGTATAAGAAAATTAATCCTCCGACATCTGCTTCATTAATCGGTATAGCTGCTGCTTATCAATCATTAAATGATAATGACCAAGCAATAACATATTATAAAAAAGCAATGGAAATTGATGCTAAAAATGCTGATTTGCCCTATTATATAGCTTCTTTATACGCAAATAAAGGAGATATTGTAAATGCAAAGACATATATAGATATGGCTTTAACAAAAAATCCTTCAAATAAACCGGCAAAAGAACTTGCTGATTATATTAATGCAAAACAATCCGAAGAACTTATCGCTAAGGCTTCAAAATTGTATGACGAAAAGAAATATAGTGAAGCTGTTGCACAGTACACAAACATATTAAAAAATATGCCTTCAAACGGGGCATTATATTACTATAGGGCTATGGCATACGATGCATTAAAAAATTATAAAATGGCTATTGATGATTATAAATCTGCCCTAAAATATTCGCCCGATATGGTCATAGCATATTATTCAATTGCTGTTGATTATGATGCGTTAGAAAATTATCAGTCAGCAAAAGAAAATTATAAAAAATATTTAAATAAAGTATCCGAAGAAAATGATTATACAAAATATGCTCAATCAAGGGTCAGTGAAATAAATTAATGAATAAAACGGCGTCAAAACAAATAAATATCGGAAATGTTACACTTAAAAGCTGTGTTGCACTTTCTCCTTTAGCGGGAATTACTGATTTTATTTTGAGAAAACTTATAAGAGAATACTCAAAAACCGCATTACTTGTTACTGAAATGATAAGTTCCGAAGCTTTAGTTCAAAAAAGTGATTGTAATATTGCATATAGTGATAAAAAGGAATCTCCGATATCTTTTCAAATAGAGGGGCATAAACCTGAACTTATGGCACGCAGTGCTAAAATTCTTGAAGATAAGGCAGATATTATTGATATTAATATGGGCTGCCCTATAAATAAAATAGTAAAAGGTCAGGACGGTTGCTCTTTGATGAAAAACCCTGAATTGGCAAGAGATATTGTAATTGCTGTAAAAGAAGCAGTTAATATTCCGGTTACATGCAAATTTCGTTTGGGCTGGGGGTTAGATAGTAAAAATTTTGTTGAATTTGCTCAATTGATGCAAGAATCGGGAGTAAGTGCGGTTACGGTTCATGCCAGAACCCGCTCTCAAATGTATTCGGGCACTGCTGATTGGGGTGAACTTGCTAAACTTAAAGGAGAAATAGATATTCCATATTTTGCTAACGGTGATATAGTCAGTCCTGAATCTGCACTAAAGTGTTTGGAAATATCTAAAGCTGACGGTATCTCCGTTGGCAGAGCTTCTATGGGCGATTTATCTCTTTTATACAGAATTGAAAAATATATTAATGACGGTATTTTAATTCCGGAACCCGATTTGTCAGAAAAAATATCAATGCTTAAAAAGCATCTTGATGAAGAAATTGTTTTTAGAGGGGAAGAAACGGGAATTAAATTCTTCCGTAAATTTTATCCTTGCTATATAAAAAATATCAGAGGCGGAGGAGAATTTCGCCACAGGCTTGTAACGGAATTAAACTATAATAATATTATCAATATTTTGAAAGAAATATTACATAATGGACAGTAATAAAAAATTTTATGTTTATATAATTCTAACAGTTAATAATAAACTTTACTGCGGGTATACGGATGATGTACAAAAACGCTATAAGCTCCATAAAGAGGGTAAAGGAGCTAAGTTTACCCGTGCGAATAAACCTTTTAAACTTGTTTATACAAAAGAATTTAATTCAAAACAAGAAGCCCAAAAAGAAGAGTACAGAATAAAACATTTAACAAGAAAACAAAAAGAAGCTTTGATTGATATGCCTTGTGATGATGTTCATCTTTGTTAGTTGAACATACTAAATTCACATCCGCAGTATTGCTGGCGGTAAAAGTTTTCTTCTTTTGCTATTTTCATTGTTTTTAAAAAACCATCCTCTTTTTTAAAATCAATATCTAAAAAAGTGAGTTCATATTTTTTTGCAAGTTCTTTTGCAATTTCAAAAATAACTTTTGAATTTTTATGCGGGCTGACGGTTAGAGTGGTTGTAAAGTATTTATAATCAAGTTTTAGTGCTTTTAATGCGGTAAATAGCAATCTGTATTCAAAACATCTTGTGCATCGTTTTCCGCGTTCAGGTTCATTTTCGAGCCCCGCAACCGCATTATACCAATCTTCCGCATTCTGGTTTTCTATAATGAGTTCAATATTCTTTTTTTGAGCATATCTTTTTAATTCTTCCAATCGCCTTGTAAATTCTTCAGACGGAAATATATTTGGATTAAAAAAATATAAAACGGGATTATATCCGAGTTCTTTTAATTTTTCAATCGGGTAAGCACTGCATACGGCACAACAAGCATGTAAAAGTACGTCATTAGCCATTGTTTTGTTTTTCTCGACCGCCGTAATCTATAATTTGTTGTTTATATTCCGGATACGAACCTATTCCTATATTCTTTTTTACTCCAAAAATGAAAGTAGGAGTTCCGTATATGTTATTTTTATTGGCATACTCAATATTATTTTTAATCTCGTCTTTTACTTCTTGTCCGTGGGAATCTTGTTTTAATTTTTTAATATCAATATCTAAAAGTCTTGCTGCTTCGATTATTTCTTTTTCGGTTTTAATATTTTCAGAGAATAATATATCAACCATTTGCCAGTATTTATTTTGTTTTTTTGCGGCAAGTGCATAACTTGCTTTAATACATGAATTTTCATGGCCTTCAAAAGACATATAAGGATTGCAGCTTTTTTGCAAAGGGATTGCATGTTGAACAAATTTAACATTTTCAAATTCTTTTATTATTCTGTGAGAATACAAAGTTGCAATAAAGCATCCTTGGCAGTTATAATCAACATATTCATGTATAACAATATCGGCATCTTTTGGTCCCAGTTCATTACCGTTTGCTAAAGATTCATAAGTATCAGAATATTTTTTCATTTCTTTTTGTTTTGCAATTTGAGGTGTAAGTATATTTGAAACGCTTGTATAAACTAAAACGGATGTTGCAACTATTAAAACAATTGCAAGCATGATAGCATATTTAGGTACTTTTACCGCTTCAATAAAGTCGTTAAAAGAAGTTTTTATCTCATAGAAAACTCCGTTGCCCCAATTTTTAGCCGTTAAAGCAATTATTAAATCAAGAAAATATGTCATAAAGCAAAATATACATATTGAATTTATTTTAAATATAGATATACTTCCGAGTATCATAGACAGAACAAATGATATTGAACCTATTACAAAAATGTATGAAGTCGGATTTTTAAAAATATTTTTAAAAAATGGAATTTTATCAACATAAGACATAAATAAGAAAAATAAATATAAAATGATACCCCAAAAAGAAAGCGGAATTCCAAAAAATTGAGAGTATGATGTTTTTGCAACTCCGTCGCAGTCAAACATATCGTTTATTACACAAATACTGGGTTTTGCATTTAATGCAAAGTTTGCATTATAGTATACAATACACAATTCTATTGAAAGTGCCAAGCCTATTAATGCCAATATTGTAATTGTTATTCTTTTTGTTTTTGTCATAATTTACCGCCTATTGAAATTGTTTCATTATATCTTTTATTGTAACATTATTTCCTGCAATTTGTTTAGCTTTAGAGATAACTTCTTTATATCTTTCTTCATAAGTCGGGCGTTCTGTTTTATAGAAAACACCTGTATAAAGTCCGTCAGGAGAAAAAGCATATTTCATCGCATTAACTCTGTCTGTTACATCGTGGTTATCGGGTAAGTTCCTTACCAGTTCTTTTATTTTTTCAAAAGAAGATACTTTGTTGTATTGTACACAAGGGGATACAATATGGATAAATGCAAAACCTTTGTGTTTAAGTCCTCCAAGAATTAGTTTTTCAAGCTGTTTTACATCACCGGAATGTCCTCTTGCCACATAGGAAGCATTAAATGAAAGAGCCATAAGAACAGGATTAATTCTGTCAGCTGTCCACGCATAAGGATTGCATTTTGTTGTTGTACCTATTCTGGAGGTAGGTGAACATTGACCTTTTGTAAGTGCGTATATTTCATTATCCATCATAATATAGGTAATATTTGGGTTTTTTCTTCCGGCGTGTATAAAGTGGTTTCCGCCTATACTCAATCCGTCACCATCTCCGCCAACAGCTATAACGTTAATTTCGGGCTTTGCCTGTTTTAAACCTATTGCAACGGGAAGTGCTCTGCCGTGTATTGAGTGAAAACCATACGTTGACATAAAAAACGGGAATCTGCTGGAGCAGCCTATACCTGATACTATGGCTGTTTCGTGGGTTTTATAATCCAGTTGTGCCATAGCTTTTTTTAATGCCATTAATACTGCATGGTTTCCGCATCCGGGGCACCATGAGGGTTTTACTTTTCCTTTATAATCATTAGCTTCCATTAATTTAACCTCGTTTAAAAATGAGTATGCTTATTTGTTGAAATATTGTGTTTGTCATCTTCCACTTTAGAAACTTTTTCTATTTCTTCAAAAATTTCTTCGGGGGTAAAAGGTGTACCGTCATATTTTAAGTATTCAATTACCTCTGTACCTTTGTTAATATTTGTACATCTTTCAACGATTGTAGATTTAAATTGGGCGTTATAGTTGGCTTCAATAACAATAACAATATCTTTATTTTTAACAAACCCTTTTATCCAGTCGGTAGGTAAAGGATAAAGAGTCCTCGGGTAAAGTGCCTGAACTTTTATTCCTTTTTCTTTTGCCATATCAATAGCTTCAAAAACGGGTCCTGAAGTTGAACCCCAGCTTATAATACCGATAGACGCATCTTCACAACCGTAGGTTTTTGCTTTAGAAAATTGTCCTGCAGCGGTTTCAAGTTTTCTGAATCGTTTTTCGGTCATTTGTCTGTGAGTTTCAGGGTTTGGAGTAGGGGCATTTGCTTGAGTATGTTCTAAACCTGTTATAACATGTTCTCCGTAAAGGTCTCCGGGGGCACTTATAGGAGAAATACCCGTTGGAGTGTCTTCATATCTGTTGTATACGTCACCTTCTTTTAGTTGTGGTTTTTCTCTGTTTATAATTTTTAAATTGTCAAAATCAATTATATCTACGCATTCGCGTCTTGGTCCTAAAGATGCATCTGATAAGATAATAACGGGGACTTGATATTGTTCTGCAAAATTAAATGCATTTATTGTTTGGTAGAAACAGTCCGCAACGTTCATAGGTGCGAGTACTATTTTAGGACAATCGCCGTGTGTACCGTACATGGCAGCAAAAAGATCACTTTGTTCCGTCTTTGTAGGAACTCCCGTAGATGGTCCGCATCTTTGTACATCGGCAATAACAACGGGTAATTCAGCCATTGATGCTAAACCTATTGCTTCTTGCATTAAAGAAAATCCCGGGCCTGATGTTGCCGTCATTGATTTAACACCTGCATATGATGCCCCGAGAGCGTAGTTTATTGCCGCAATTTCATCTTCGCATTGTATCATTTTTCCGCCGAATTTAGGTAATTCCTTTGCAAGCCATTCCATTATTTCGGTAGCGGGAGTAATTGGGTAGCCTGAAAAAAATCTGCAACCTGCGGCAATAGCAGCTAAACCTATTGCTTCATTTCCTGACATAATAAGCTTTGCACCTGTTGATTGTATTTGTGCCTTATCGTAATTATCTTTTCGCTCTATATTTTCTTGTGCATATTTTATTCCGGCATTTAATGCGTTTTTATTTGATTCTATTACTTCTTTCGGCTTTAATTTGTATCTTAGTTCAATATCTTTTAAAATTTGTTCTTCAAGGTGTAAATTCTTTAAGATTTCTACCGCTATGCCAAGAGCAACCATGTTCCTTGAACGTTCGGAATTAAGTTCCGCTGCTATGCTTTTTAAAGGAATTGCATAAGCGGTAATATCATCTCTATTCTCTTTTAATTCATTTACAGTGTCTTTATCATAGATAAGAACGCCGTTTGGCTTTATATCATATAGCCCTTCATATATTGTATCTTCATCAAGACAGATTAATATATCGGTTTTTCCTGTTGCAGTAAGAGCTTTATGTTCACTTATTCTAAGAGTATAGTAACATTTACCGTCGCCTCTGATTTCTGAGGGGAATGCTCTATATGTTGTGACATAGTAGCCTTTTCTTGCCGTAGCATATGAAAGTATATCTCCGGAACTTATTATCCCCTGTCCCGATGTCCCTGTTATCTTTATTATTAAGTCTTTCATGAAAGCTTAATCCTCCTGATATAATTTTATTACTAAAATTATAAATAAGGTATTTTTTAAAGTATTGTAATAGGAATTATTAATCAGATTCCCAGTTAACATTTCTTTTGCATATTGCAGCCGGATTGCCCGCAATAACTACATTATTTTCTTCAAATTTTTTTGTTACCACAGAAGCTGCTCCGATTATAGAATTATCGGAGATTTTCGTTTTTTTCAATATATAGACGTTTTCGCCTATCCATACGTGATTACCTATATAAATTCCGTCTGAATTATCTATATTTTCATTTGTTTCATTATTAAATATTTTATGTGGTAATTCTCCGCTTCTTATTTTAACGCCTGCAGAAATTAAACAATTATCCCCTATTTGTATTTTTGAATTATTTTGGTATGCATATATAGTCAATTCGGAACATTCCATTTTTTCTCCGATTGTAACATGTGTATTTTCTACTTCTGCTAATCCGCCTATATCAATTTTTAAATTTTTGTATAATTTAAAAGTATTAATGTATACGGAATTATTATTGCCTCTGATTTTTATTGAAATGTGGTGTTTACTTAGAAAAGGAAAAAATGCCTCGGGGGGGGGTAGAATTTTTTTGTTTGTACCATCCCCCAAAACAGTAATTGAATTGTCATTACCGTATATTTTAATTTCTAAATTTATACCTTTAGAAAATATAATTTTATTATTTTTGCCCTTATTCTTTATCATTATTCATTTATAGCTTCCGCTAAACGCTTAATTCCTATTTTAATTGTTTCTTCATCAGCATTTGTATAGTTTAATCTTAAAGTATTAACCTTTTGAGGGTTAACATAGAAAGGATGTCCCGGAACAAATGCAACTTTTTGGGCTATTGCTTTATCAAACAGTTTTAAAACATCAGCATCTTCTTTTAATGTTACCCAAGTAAACATTCCGCCTTTCGGGTGAGTAAATTTAACGGTTTTTGGGAAATATTCTTCCATAGCTGAAACCATTGCATTTGCTTGAGATTTATATAATTTTTTGATTTTTTCAATGTGTTTATCTAAGTCGTTATTATACAAATAATCTGAAATTAAATATTGACCGAAAATGTTTGTATGCAAATCAGATGCTTGTTTTGCTGTTTCAATCATTTTAATTATTTCTTTATTTGCAATTATATAACCTAAACGCATACCGGGGGTAACAATTTTAGAAAAAGACCCGAGATATATATTTTTTTCGCTTTGGTTTAAACCTATATAAGGTATTCTTTCGCCCTCTTCAAATCTGAGTTCTCCGTATGGGTCATCTTGAATTAATATCATATCTTCATCTTTAATTGCTTCAAAAACTTTTTCTCTGTTTTCTTTTGTATAGGTTAAACCCGTAGGGTTTTGGAAGTTCGGAATAAGATACGCTGCTTTTGGTTTATGGGTTTTTAATGTATTTTTCAAATCTTCAATATCAAGACCGTCATCACCCAATTTTGTTTGTACAAAATTTGCTCTATACATGCAAAAGGCTTGTAAAAGTCCCAGATAAGACGGTTTTTCAACCATTACATTATCGCCTTCATCAATAAATACTTTACCTATTAAGTCTAATGCTTGCTGTGAACCTGTTGTTATAATAACATTGTCGATTGTAATATCCATTCCCCAGATTTTTTTGTAACGGTCAACTATATATTGTCTTAAACTGTCTAAGCCCATTGTTGTTGAATATTGGTATATTTTAGCACCGAATTTATCGGCTATTCTGTTCATTGAAATCTTTAATTCTTCCTGAGGAAAAGAAATAGGGTTTGGAAGTCCTCCCGCGAATGAGATGATTTCCGAATTTTGTGTTACTTTTAATATCTCTCTTATAAACGATGACGGTGTATTTTTTATCCTTTTAGAAAAATATTTTTCAAACATAACTATTCCCTTTACCCAGATTTTTATTCTATAATTTATAGTATAACAGAAATATTTTATATAACTATGATAAAAAATTTTGATAAAATTGTAAACGGAATTAAGAACATGAATCTTCCTCAAACAGAGTTTGTTAAGTTTATGGAAGATATTCATGACCCTTTTATTGTCTTAATAGCTTGTATACTTTCATTAAGAACAAATGATAAAACAACATATCCCGCTACAATGAGGATGTTAAAGCTTGGCAAAACCCCAAAGGACTTCTTAAATGTAAAGCTTGAAGATTTGGAAAAAGCTATATATCCCGTCGGGTTCTATAAAAATAAGGCAAAACAAATTTTAGATATAGCTTATGAGCTTTATAATAATTATAAAAGCATTGTACCAAAAGAAATTGAAGAGCTTATAAAATTTAAAGGAGTGGGAAGAAAAACCGCAAATCTTGTTCAATCAAAAGGTTATGGCTTGCCGAGTATTTGTGTTGATGTTCATGTGCATAGAATTTCTAACCGCTTAGGAATTGTTTGTACTAAAGAACCCGAAGAAACAGAATTTGCACTGAAATCCAATCTTCCTAAAACATGCTGGAGTGAGATTAATACTCTTTTTGTAACCTTGGGGCAAAATGTCTGCAAGCCGACAAAACCTGATTGTGAAAAATGTAAACTTATAAATTACTGTAAATATTTTAAAACCCTTTAGCTGTGTTATAATTGTTTTGTCTGGAAGATTTTTTATGAAAAAAATAATTATTTTATCTTTGATTTTATGTTTTATATTTCCGTTTTCCTTTTCTTCTTCTATTGCAAAAACGGAAAAGTCTTCTTTAAAATCCTCTGTTTCTAAAACATCGCGAATAAAGATAAAAGATCCTAAACTAATTACAATTAGGAAAATTAATTCCGTTGATGCTGATTTGTATAAGAAAAAGCTTAACGAAGATAAAGTTAAATATAAACAAATAAAATCTGTCTTAAATCAAGATCAATTTAACTTATATAAAGTAACAGAAAAGCTGCTTAGGGCGAATAACCTTCAATATCAAAATTGGAGAGTCGGAATAAAAAATAAAACCGAAGATGTAAATGCATATACAACTGCTGCAAATCTGATTATAATACATAGTGCCTTATATGACAGTATTTATAATGATGAAACAGCTTTGGCTTTTGTTGTATCGCATGAGATTTCTCATAATATTTTAAACCATGGGCAAAAGTCTTATGAAATCCAGTATAAAATTAAGGATTTAGAAAGCCAGGCAGAAGATATGAGAAGAAGAGAAGAAGCTATATATGCACTTGGGGATATTGCTGTTGATTTGCAAATCAGTAAATTATGTAAAAAATTAAGATTGATGGAATACCAAGCGGATAAAGAAGCTTTAACTCTTATGGCACGTGCGGGTTTTGATATGAAAGAAGCTTCTAATGCATTAAATTTTCTTGACAGACTCCCCGAAATTAATTCAATTTATGATACACATCCTTCTACTGCGAAAAGAATTTCGGCAGTTAATAATGAACTTAATATCCTTAATATAAATGCTTTAAAAGCACAAGGGCAAAATAATTTATATAATTCTAAAGTTATTAATGTAAAAAAATCATCCGATAAAAAAACCTTTATATTGGAAGCTCAGAAAGAATTTAAACATTTTAGCTATGTGGCAGAACCTCAAGATCTTAAGTTACTTGAAAAGGCATATTTTCAATATCGTGAAAAAGACTTTGATAGTGCTCAAGCTAATTTTGAACAAGCATATTCTATAAATAAAACAAATTATATTCCAGCCCTTTATTTATCATATATTGATGAATATAACTATTATAAATTGCATGACAGAAAGCTTATAAAAAAATCTTATCATTGGGTAAAAAGAGCAAAAAAAATTAAACCGAATGATAAAAATGTTTTAAAACAATATAATGATGTAAAAACAGTAATAAAATCTAAGAAAAAATAAAAATTTATTCTTTAGGCATACAGCAGTTTTTGTATTTTTTACCGCTGCCGCAAGGGCATTTATCGTTTCTGCCTACGTGAGAATAATCTATACCTTCTTTTGGTTTATTTTCTTCTTTTTCGGCTACTGTAGTCATCATTTGTTCAAATATTTTTGATGCATACAGTACACTTGCTGATGAAAATATCTTTTTTTCAACAGAATCTGATTTATAGTAATTTAAAAGCTCATCTAAAGTATATGAGGTTTGCAAAATTTCATTTGTTCTGTCCGTAAAATTCGGATATTTACTTGCAACTCTTCTTATTATGTTGGCGTTAACTTTATCATTTTCTAAAAAGCTTTTAACACAGTCTTTGTAGCCTTGAACGGATTTATAGTCTTGTGCTTCATATATTTTACAGAAAGTCTGATAAAAAGGAAGCACAAAAAGACCCAATTCTTTGTCATATATAATTCCTATATCGTATGTGCTTGAATGGGATGAAAACCCTTCAAGTGATTTTTCCATAAAATTGGAATATGAATTTTTAAAATCTGATACGGTAAAATATCTGTTGTTTTCTACTTGTTTAATATTTGCTTCTATTTCGTCTTTTTCAGGCATGATTCCTTCATCACAATATGTATTAAACATATTTATAAGGTTATCTGCATATACATTTGTTGTTATTATTTCGTCAGCGTTAAAACATTCAATGAATTTGTTGCCGAAGTTTTTTACTATTGTTTCTATTTGCTCAAATTTTTTGGGGTTTTCTTCGTAGGCATCTTCGGGCTTTTCTATTATTTTAGCAATTGCAAATTTATAAACTTCTTCTTTATTAATGCTTGATATAACGTTAGAAACTTCAAGAAGATAGTATTCATTTTTCATAGGGAATATTCTGCACATTGCAAATTGCCCCGGAGTAATGCCTCGAAAATTATTCATCTTTACTAAAGATAAAATTTTATACATTTTTTCATTTATCAGATTGTATAGCTCAAAACCGCTGCTCATAACTCTTCTTACTTCAAAAACTGAAGAAAAAGATTTTGAAAGTGCTTCTAAAATTTCTTTTTCTTCTTTTGAAAGATCGGAATTTTTTTCTTCATATAGGTTTAATATGGTTTTTTTATCTTTAGTTAATCTTCTTTCAAAAATATAGGGAATAATTAGTGCTTGCATTCTGCTGCGGTCTGCATTTTTTGCGGATAAAGCAGTAATATATTCATCGAAATCGGGTTTTACCGACTCATCAGAAACAACAAAATTCATTAATTTTGTTACCGTATCCGAAATTACCGCTAATTTTTCTATAACTGACATATCTATCCCCTTTTTATTTTGACAACGGCAGAGTGTCTTGCCGTTTTACCTTTTTCTTTCCTATATGAAAAAAATATATCAGACATGCAGCATGTGCAATAGCTACAAATGTCTATATTTTCTACACCCGTATTTTTCAATTGATTATAATTTAATAATTTTAAGTCGATATAATATTTATCGCCTTTTTTTTCGTATAGAGTTAAATTGTTTTTGTCATCAATTAATTTATTAAAAACATCTTCATTTGTTTCAAAACAGCATTTGCCTATGGCAGGACCTATTAATGCAGTTATATTTTTTGGATTGATGTTTAATTTATTTTGCATTTTAAAAACCGTTTTTTGTGCGATGTTTTGAGCTGTTCCTCGCCAGCCGGCATGAACAATAGCACCTGTATTTGTTGTTTTATCATATAAAATAATCGGTACACAGTCTGCAAAGTTCATAATAAATAAGCTGTTTTCTATATTTGATATAAGAGCATCGGTATTGTCGTAAAAATCATTTTCTTTATTTATTAAGGCAATATTATCGCTGTGAATTTGATTAGCTGTAATTATTTTGTTTGTATTTAATTTGTTTTTAAGAAAAATCCTGTTTTTTTCGGCTTCACTAATTAAATCATCTCTGTCTTTATAGGTTAAAACAAAATCTCTTGTTGTAAAAAAGCAGTCAAAATCGCTTAACAGTGAAGATTTAAGAATTTTTTTTCCGTAAAAGTCATCAAAATAAAACATTAATTTTCTACCGTATTAAAAATTCTGTCACCTGCATCGCCAAGACCGGGGCGAATATATCCGCAATTATTTAAGCAGTTATCAATGCTTGCCGTAATAATTCTGACATTAGGATACATTTCCTGAACTTTGTTTAAGCCCTCGGGAGCACTTATCAAACTTACAAATCTTATATTTTCTTGCGGTACTTTTTTAGATGCAAACAATTTTATTGCATCAATAGCAGAATTTCCCGTTGCAAGCATAGGGTCAAGTATAAATATTATCTTGTTTTCAGGCCTGTCAAATTCAATCGGAATTTTATTGTAATACCATATCGGAGTCAAAGTTTCTTCATCTCTGTACATGCCTATATGTCTTACTGTTGCAAACGGCATAATTTCATTTGCTATATCGGAAAATATTAAACCCGCTCTGAGTATCGGAGCAATAATTATTTCTTTATTTGAATTTAATTGTTTGCATGTACATTCTTCAAGAGGAGTTTTAACCGTTATTTCTTCTGTTTCTAAATCTTCTGATGCCTTATAAAATAAAAGATACGTAATTCTTTTAACCGCACTTCTGAATACTTCAGCCGTTGTTTTTTCGTTTCTTATTATGCTTAAATTGTGTTCACATAAAGGATGATTAATTACATATACATTTTTATAATTATTCATTTTCGGTGTCCTCTTTTTGCTCAGTAGTATCGTCGGGAAGTTTTGGCAAATAATTTAATGTCGCCTCACTCATTTTATAAATGTATACTGTTTGTGTATTGTTAATTTTTTCTGATTGTTTCGTAAATTTATCCAATAGAGCACTCTGTTTCAGGTATTGCTTTTTATCAATAAGCCCTGTGGCTTTTATTGTTCTGCCTATTGACCCATAGATATTAATCATAACATTAGCAACTAAAGCTTGACCGTCCCAAAAGTCTTGTACCCTATATGCTTTTGAAGGTATAATTTCTTCGGCTTCCGTTATTTCGGGAATAGCAGCGGGGGTTAACTCTAAAGAAGTTGAACCTCCTAATCCGTAAAATTGTATTGTAGCTGTTGCACATTTTGGCATTGCTACGTCTTTTTTTGTTACTAAGAATGATACAAATACTTTATTGTCAATGATTTTAATTTGTCTGATATATCCGATATCAATTCCCATAAGTCTTACGGAAGAACCTCTTACTAATCCGTCAACATCATCAAAAAACAAATAATATGTATTTTGGGCATTGGCTTTTATTGCGGAATTATATATAAATAACGCAATCCCCGAGCTTATAATTAAAAGCCAAACTATTATTTCTATCAGCCAAATATATCTTTTCTTCATTCTTTTATTATATTCTAAATTATTTACAAAGTGTCTTTATTTTGATTTTTGTAAATAATAAATACCCCTATAATTGCAATGATAATAAAAATAAATGAGGTTATATGAGCAATATGCAGTATGCCTACATTTAAAACACTGTCAATTCTAATCGTTTCAACAAGACATCTTGAAATTGAATACAAAATTACGTAAATAAAGAATATAAGTCCGTCCTTACGGTTTTTTAATTTGCTTATTAAAATAAGTAAAATTAAAAAAGTTAAAATACTTAAAATTGATTCATACAAAAAAGCAGGGTGAAAGTAGTCGTAAAAAATATAATCTTTTGGTCTTGAGGCCAGCGGAATAAATAATTTCCAAGGCAGATTACAAGGAATTCCGAATGCTTCAGAATTAAAGAAATTACCCCATCTGCCTAATATTTGACCGCTTACAAGTCCAAAAACAAACAAATCTGCATATCTTAAAAAATTCAAATTGTGTTTTTTTGTATAATATAATCCGGCTAATACTGCTCCTATTATTGCACCTTGAATTGATATACCGCCGTGCCAAACGGCACCTATCTCTATCGGATTTTGTATAAAATATTTATAATCAGCAAGTACATAGTATGCTCTGGCCCCGATTAATCCCCATATTATTACTATCAAAGAAATATCAAAAATGCTATCGGTTATTATATCTTTAAAAAAACGTTTTTGAATTATCAATATAGTTAATATACCGATAAGCATTGATATTGCCATTATAATCCCATAGTAATGAACATCTATACTTCCTATACTAAAGGCAATGGCTCCGGGTGATTTAAACATTTTTTCCTTTAATTTGTTGTTTCATTATTGTCAATAATGTCATTAAAATCTTTTATTTTTTGATTTAATTCATTAATTTTGTCGTTAATTTGCTGTGTATCTTTTGCATTGGGTTTTTTAGCAAGATATGAATTGTAAGCGTCTATAGTTTCTTCGGCTTTATTATTAAATTCAGACATTTTATCTTGTGAAAGTTCAATGGGATTACCATTTTCATCCATGTTATTCTCAATTAGTTCGTAGGCAAGGGCTTCTTTTGCATTTGCTAAAGTATAATATGCGTCAGCAAAATCAGGTTTTAATTCAATTGCTTTTTTTAGTTCTTCAATAGAATTTTCATATTCTCCGATACTGTTATAGGCTACGGCTAAATTGTAATGTGTTTGAAAAACCTCATTATCCAAATCAAGACTTGATTTTAATCGGCAAATTGCACTTTGTGCATCACCTTTATCCATATACGATTCAGCTTTATTATTAAGTTCTTGTATTGCAAAATTATTTATACATGCTGTTGTTAACACAGAAAATGACAATATTGTGAATAACAATAGTATTTTTTTCATAAAAAATCCCCTGTCTGATGTTTAACACTATAACGGATATTTTAAAATTTTGCAATATTTTGAAAATAGTATACAATAAATGGAGGATTAGAATTAAAGAGAGTGTTATGAGCGATTCTGATAAAATAGTTTCATTAAAAAATGCAAGACATTCAAAACCAAAGGATGTAAAAAAGGAAGAAGAACAAAAAAATTCTGAACTTGTATATTGCAGCTTCTGCGGAAGACCAAATACACAAGTGGCAAAAATGGTACAAGGTCCGGGGGTTAATATTTGCTCTGAATGTACAATGATTGCAGTTCAATATCTTATTTTGGAAGATAAACTTCCATCCGGAGAGGCTCAAAAAATTCTTGATATATTTTGGAGCAAAATCAGATAATGTTGTCAAAACTTCAAATCAGAGCTAAGGTGCTTGCTGTTATTTCTCAAATCAAGTCAGTTCCTATTTTTTCTGAAACAATTCTTAATAAATATATTGCTGATTTATCGGATATTGAAGATAAAAAAGCCTTATTTGATATATTTATAAAAGAATTTATAAAATTAGATGAAGCTGAATATATGATTTGTTCTTGTATTATAAAAGAATTGATTCCGTCAGATTATGTCAGTGATAAGATTTTTGAAATGTTAAAAACTTCAAAATTGTCTGATGATTCAAAATATAAGCTTGTTCAGCTACTAAGAGTTGTTGACGGAGAAAAGGCCAACTATAATGATTTGCCCGAATATTTTGACAATCCTGAAGAAGTTTTAGACTTAGAAACAAAAAAACTTCTTGAAACAGCTGTATTTAATCCCGAATCTATGCTTGATTTTCTGGATTTTATATCTGCTGTCGGTAAGAACGACAGAAATATATTATTACGCTCTTTAAGCTTGGACTATAAGGGTGATGTTCTTGCAAATATTATTTATCCTATTTTATATTCTGATTTTGAAGATGATTTTTTGCTTGAAGTGATTGAAATATTATCGGAGTCAAAATCATCTTTGGCAATAGCACCTTTTAAATATTTAATTGAAGTTTCGGATAATAAAAAAATAAAAGATGCTTGTCAAATAGGTTTAAAAAAAATAAAGTTTTCTGGAGCTAGTGAGGCGAAAGCGGATGAGTATTTCAAAAAGATTGTTGAAAATTCAACTCCTGCTCAATTTTTTACAACAATTCCTGACGGAAACGGAAATCAGGCATTTTTAATTTCAAGAGTTAATGCCATGGCTAAATGTTTATTGTCAGCTGTTGTTATTAATGATTTCTTCGGAATTGTTGATTGTTTCGGCTTTTATAATATTTCTCAGGTTGAACTGCTTAAAATTATTGATAAGTTTTTAAAATCGGAAGGTAAATACAGAGTTCCGCCCGAGTATATTAAATCAAGAATTAACTCTGCAGTTAATAAAACGATTGAGTTAAAACATTCATTCCCATATGAGTTTATTTGTTGGAATCCTATGTTGAGTGATATTGATTTACTTAATATTGATTTAAAAGATTTTGCAAAAAATAATTGTAAAATTCAAGAAATTTCAAATAAAGAGGTAACTTGGTTTTTGACAAAAGAATTTACTTTAAGATGGTTTATTACTCCTTCGGAAAATGATGCACTTAAAGATATAGTTCAAGATTATTATAATCAGAATGAATTAGATATTAATTATTTTGATAAAAAGCTAATATCTGAAACTGATAGTGTTTTTGACGAAAAAACAGTAATGGCTTGGAAGAATAAATTTTACGAACTTATTTATATTTTAAAATCAAATAATAAATCAAATGATGCGGATAAGTTTTATACTATTGTCGAAAGCGATGAATTATTTAATGTTTTTAAATTAGTTACTTTGCAAAGAAGTATATACAGTCATTTTACGTATTTAACAGATAATTCCAAGGATAATTTATTAACAACAAATATTTTTAAAAAGAAAAATTCTGAAAATTTAAATTATGACATAAAAAAACTTGAAAAAATATTGAATTTACTGAAAAAGAATTGGATAAATGAATAAAATATTAGGATTGGATATAGGAACAAAAAGAATAGGAATTGCAATGAGTGATATAATGGGGCTCATTGCACATCCCGTTGAAACTATAACAAGAGAACCCGAGAGTTTGGCAATTGAAAAAATAAAAAAACTTTGTAAAGATAATAATATTAAAATAATAGTTGCGGGGCTTCCTAAAAACATGAATAATACTATAGGCTCTCAAGCTCAAGATTGTATTGATTTTACTCAAAATTTTAAAGATGAATATGAGATTATTTTTGAAGATGAGAGATTAACAAGTAAACAGGCAGAATATATTCTTGCTCAAACCGGACATAAATATACAAAAGATAAAAAGCTTATAGATTTAAAAAGTGCCTGTTTAATACTTCAACAGTACTTAGATAGAAAGTGAGAAAATATAATGGATAATAAGGATCAATTAATTGAAACAGTTGATGAACAAGGAAATAAAGTTTCTTTTGAACTTGTAGATATTGTTAGTGTTGATGATATAGAATATGCTCTTTTGCTTCCCGTTGGAGTTCAAGATAATGATGAAGATGAAATTCTTGTTATGAGATTAAAAAAACAAGGTGAAGAATTTACATTTGAAACAATTGAAGACGATGAAGAGTTTAATAAAGTAGCAGAATATATTGAAGAACTTGAAGATGAAATAAATGAATAAAACAGAAGCTGTTCAAATTATTCAAAACAGCTTCCGTAAAAAAGTTTAATTATATTATACCTTGCGATATCATTGCATCTGAAACTTTCTTAAATGCCGCGATGTTGGCACTTGCAACGTAGTTTGTTCCGAGTTTATATTCTTTGCTTGCATCTTGACATTGTTTAAATATATTAATCATAATTTGTTCAAGTTTTTTATCTGTTTCTTCAAAACTCCAAGAAGTACGCATTGAATTTTGGCTCATTTCAAGAGCGGAAGTTGCAACACCGCCTGCATTTGCAGCTTTGCCCGGGGCAAGAAGCACATTGTTTTCAATTAAATAATTAACAGCTTCATTTGTGCAAGGCATATTTGCACCTTCTCCTATTGCTAATACTCCGTTTGATACAAGAATTTTTGCTGTTTCAAGATTAATGTCATTTTGAGTTGCACAAGGAAGAACTATATCTGCCTTTATATTATATATAGGAGGAATTGCGGAATTATTTTCATAATAAATTCCTGATTGATTATAGTTCAAATATTCTTTAATTCTTCCTCTGTTAACTTCTTTAATAGTTTTAATTACTTCAATATTAATACCGTTTTCATCATAAATACATCCCGTTGAGTCGCTCATTGCAATAACCTTAACACCCATTTGCTGTGCTTTTTCGCAAGTATAAATTGCTACATTTCCGCTTCCCGAAATTATGGCGGTTTTGCCGTTTATATCTATATTATTGGCTGTAAGCATTTCACGCATAAAATACATAAGACCGTATCCGGTTGCTTCTTTTCTTACTAATGAACCGCCGTAATTCAGCCCCTTACCGGTTAATACACCCGCCTCATAAGCGTTTCTTATCTTTCTGAATTGTCCGAATAAATATCCGATTTCTCTTGAGCCAACCCCTATATCACCTGCAGGTACATCAACATCTTGACCGATATGTCTTTGGAGTTCATTCATAAAACTTTGGCAAAATCTCATAATTTCCATATCTGATTTGCCCTTAGGGTCAAAATCGCTTCCGCCCTTTCCTCCGCCTATCGGTAATCCTGTTAAAGCATTTTTAAATATTTGTTCAAATGCTAAAAACTTCATTATACTTTGGTTAACCGTAGGATTAAATCTTAATCCGCCTTTATACGGGCCGATTGAGCCGTTAAATTGTACTCTGTAGCCTCTGTTTACTTGTACTTTTCCGTTATCGTCAACCCAAGACACTCTGAATGATATTATTCTTTCAGGTTCTGTTAATCGTTCAAGTAATGAATATTTTTTATAAGTTTCTTCATTTTCGAGTATAATTGGCTCCAGTGAAGTTAAAACTTCCTGAAGAGCTTGTAGAAATTCTTTCTCCGTACTGTTTTTTTCTGTTGCTTTATCTATTACATTTTTTAAGTATTCACTTTTTAGACATTCTTCACAAATATTCATTTAATTCTCCGTTCTTAATTTTTTATTATAGCATGTTAATACTTTTTTACACTTAAAATATATTTTTCTATACTGTTTTTTATAGATTTTGCAACATTTTTTTGAAAATTATCATTTTGAAGCAGAATATATTCTTCAGGATTAATCATGTATGCAACCTCTACTAAAACAGAAACAGGGTTTGTAGCTCGATTTAGTGCAAAGCTTGATTTGTGTATGCCGTTATCTTTTAAATTCAGGTCTTTGACTAAATTCTTTTGTATTATATCAGCTAACAGCTTTGCATTTTCGTTATAGTAATGTACTTCCGTTCCGTGAGAAATGTATGGGTTTTTGCCGTTTGGAAGCGAGTTATTGTGTATACTTATAGATATTGTTGCATTATTTCTTTTTGCGTTTTTTACTCTGTCATTAAGGCTGACTTTTCTGTCATCTAATCTTGTATAAGACACTTGTGCTTCATCTTCTTTAAGGTATTCTATCAGATAGTTTGCAATTTTTAAGTTAACATCTTTTTCATTTATTCTTGTAGGACCAACAGCACCTTTGTCAATCCCGCCATGACCGGCATCAACATATATTCTAATATCTTTTAACGGGTTAATCAGCTCGTTTTCGGGATTTTTAGCATGACGGAATATAAAATTCCCGTCTTCATAATACCCGTCAAATCCTATTATTGGGGTATCGTATTCAAAAGTATATTCAAGATTTGGGGAAATTGTTTTATCTTCTTTTACTGTTTCTATTCCGTATAATGTCAATTTTATTTTATTACCGTTTTGTTTTAATGTGTATAAAACGGGATGTGATAAATAAAATTTGCTGTAATCGTAGTTTTCATCAGAGTAATGTTTTGTTTTTTTGAGTATTGCTTTTGTTCTGTTTTGCATTACAATCGGAACTGATATATTCGATTTTTCAATCCAAAATTCATTATTGTCCGACTCTTCTATTTTATAATAGTTACCTTTTGAACCTGATAAATATAGTATTACGTTTTGAGGTAAATCAATTATTCTTGACGAAGCTTTTGTTGGTTTTGATCTGACCGTAGCATTTTCTTTTACTGTTTTTGCATATAAAAATGTATTTTCGTCTTTCGGTTTAAATATTATAGGTTTTCCTTGTACTGATTTCTTTGGGATAGGTCTTGTTATTGTGTAAATAACTGTTTCTTCTTTTCCTTTATTTTGTGATGTAAATTTAACCTCATTTTTCCCGTATTTTAACGGTATTGTATGAACAAAAAAATTATTATTCCATAATTTAACAGGTTCAGAGTTTATATAAAACTTTGAATTTGCATCTGTATTACCAAAAATAAAAGTTGAATCAGAATTTATAGTGGTATTTTTTTGAGAAGGATATACTACATCAATATTTGCATTTGCTATTATTAAAAATTGAATTAATATAAAAAATAAAAAAATAATGTTTCTTAGCATGGTTATAGTTTAGTGTATATTCATTTTATTATCAAATTACTTTACAATTTTAATCAGTTTGCTACAAGCTGTGTAAAGAATGTATAATAATTATTATGGAAAATAATAAAACAGAGGTAATAATAGTAGGTGCGGGCCCCTCAGGAGTTAGTGCGGCAGTCGTATTGGCAAGAGCGGGTAAAAAAGTTCTGCTTGTTGACAGAGCTGATAATGCCGGTGAAAAAAATATGTTCGGAGGAAGTATTTATGCTAAACAAACTGCGGATATATTTCCTAAATTTTGGGAAACTGCACCCGTTGAACGCTCTATTACAGAACAAAAGATATTTATGTTAACAGATTATGATTCAACTCAGTATTCATACAGGTATTCTTCTAAGGGAGCATATAAAGCTTTTACTGTTAACAGAGCAAAATGGGATAAATGGTGCGTTGAACAGGCTCAAAATTTGGGTGTTTATTATGCTCCAAAAACGTTGGTTAAAGAGCTTCTAATTGAAAACGGAAAAGTTGTCGGAATAAAAACTCAATTTGAAAACTTTTATTCTGATATTGTAATTATTGCAGACGGCGTAAATTCTCTTTTGGCAAAACAAATCGGATTAAGAAAAGATTTTAATGATGCCGATATGACTTTAAATGTTAAAGAAGTTATTAAACTTCCGAAAGAAAAGCTTCAAGACAGATTTCAGCTTGATGAAAATGAGGGTTGTGCCGTCAGGATATTTGGCGGACCTTTAAAAGATATGTTTGCCATGGGCTTTATGTATACAAATAAAGATACTTTATCTTTGGGTTTTGGAGTAAGTCTTGATGAATTGAAAAAGAAAAAAGTATCTCCTTATGAGTTGTTGGATGATTTAAAAGAGCATCCGACAATAGCTTCATATATAAGAGGCGGTGAAACTATTGAATATAGTGCTCATATGATACCGGAGGGAAGTTTTAATCATATACCGAAAGTTTTTGATAACAGAGTTATGGTCGTTGGTGATGCTGCGGGGTTTGTTAATAATGTACATTTGGAGGGTACTAACCTTGCCATGTTAAGCGGTAAATTGGCGGCAGAAACTGCTGTTTATGCACTTGAAAAAGGTGACTTGTCCGCATCTACTTTGTCTTTGTATTATGAAAAACTTAAAAACAGTATTATTATTAAAGATTTAAGAACTCATAATAATACCGTTCAAGTTTTAAAGAAAAATATAAAAACTATTACCAATTTGTGCCCAAAACTTGCATGTGATTTCTTTGAAATGTTTTCAAGCACCGATGAAATTCCAAAAAGAGCTAAATACTGCAAATTTTTATCAGATGTTATAAAATCTAACGTTGTATTCAGAATGCTGCCTTTAGCTTTTCTGGCGATGGAGAAATGTATAAAAAAATGAGTATTAATGATAAATTAGCAACTTTAAAATATAATAAATCAAATGAAAGTCATCTTTGTGTTGATAATGATATATGTATGAGATGTTCTGATAAACCTTGCATATATATATGTCCGGCACAAGTATATAATTGGGATGAAAATAAATGTATAATGCATATAAGATACGAAAATTGTTTGGAGTGCGGAGCATGTAAAATTGCATGTCCTAAAAAAAATATCACTTGGAAATATCCTGATGCACAGTTCGGAGTTAAGTTTAAAAACGGTTAGAAAGAAGAGAGGTTATTATGCGTGAAGAATACAATAATAAGCAAAGAAGATGGTATGATAAAGATCCTATTTTATCACGTTCTATGAAGACGCTTGAAGCTTCCGATGACGAAACTCAAATTAAAGTTGCTTTAAACCTTATTAAAATTATAGTTGAACATAACCTCGCTTTTAGTGAATATTCGGATGTAAATGAAATAATTGAAGCGGTTGAAGAAGGTATGGATGAAAGAGCAAATTCAAGATGGTATGATATTGACAGAACTGTCAGAGCCGCTATAAATATGCTTCAAAATACTCCTAAAGATACTCAAAAAATTATTGCCAAGGAAATGGCAAAAATGGTTATTGATAAAATTAAAGAAGATAAAGATATTGATGCATTAAAAAAGGAACTTGAAGAAGAAGAAAAATAATTTAAGTAAAAATTATGTCTGTAAAAAAAAATTGGAAAATAAAAGAAAATACGCTTGATGAAAAATTACTTAAAGCTTGTGATGGAAACAGGGTGCTTGCCGTATTGTTAAAAAACAGAGGAATTGATTCGGATAAAAAAATAAATGATTTTTTGAATCCTTTAAAAGCTAAATTTATTAGTCCCGATGTTTTTATTTATATGCAAAAAACGGCAGACAGAATTAAAAGGGCAATTGAAAATAAAGAACATATTACGGTATATGGTGATTTTGATGCGGATGGTGTTACATCGACTGCTTTATTATATTTGACTTTAAAAAAAATAGGAGCAGATGTTGATTTCTATTTGCCGGATAGAGCGGTAGAAAGCCACGGACTGAATACAAAAGCATTGGTTAAAATTATATCAAAACAAAAATCAAAATTGATTATTACTGTTGATTGCGGAATATCAAATGTTCAGGAAGTCGCGTTTGCAAAAGGCTTTAAAACAGATGTAATTATTACTGATCACCATGAAGCTCCCGAAATTTTGCCTGATGCATTTGCCGTATTAAATCCTAAAGCTCAAGGGAATATTGATTCTAATCTTACAATTGAAGAAATTGAAAGTTTAAGTTATCTTTCGGGCGTCGGGGTCGCATTTAAATTGGCTTGTAAATTACTTCAAATGTATAATTGTGAAGATTATGTACATGATTTGTTAGTGCTCGCAGCGATTGGCACAATAGGTGATGTGGTTGAATTAATCGGAGAAAACCGCAGTATTGTTGCAATGGGTTTAGAACTTATTAAAAGCGGACGGCATAAAGGAATTCAAAAATTACTTATTTCGTCGGGAATTAATGATTTTAATACAATTAACTCGGATACAATTGCCTTTACCGTAGTACCAAGAATAAATGCCTCAGGACGGCTTGACTCCCCTTGTGTGGCAATAAATCTTCTTATATCCGATGATGATGAATTAATTGAAAATTCGGTTAAACTTTTAAATGATTTAAATTCACTCAGACAAAATTTATGTGATGAAATTTTTAAATCTGCAAGAAGTATGTATGAAGCTTCAAAATCACAGAATAAAAACGCTATAATTCTTTTCAATAAAGATTGGCATTTGGGAATTATCGGTATTGTTGCATCAAAATTAGCAGAAACTTATAATAAACCTGTATTTTTGATGACGGCAGATATTAATAATCCAAATATTATCAGATGTTCTGCAAGAAGTGTTCAGGGGTTAAATATTCATAATTTGTTAAGTGAACACAAAGATTTATTTGAAGGCTTTGGCGGTCATAAAATGGCGGCGGGCTTTGCGTTTGATTCTGATAAAATTTCATTTGATAAATTAAAAAATTTAATTTCTGACTCTATAAAACAATATGCTCAAGATATTGATTTTTCGTCTGTTTCAGTTCAGGCTGATATGATTTTGGAGGCTGATGAAATTAATATTGATACTTTTAACATTGTTGAAAAGTTAGAACCATTTGGAGCAGGAAATCCTCCTCCTTTATTTGTTGCAAATGATTTATTACTTGATAATTTCAGAATGATGGGACAGAATAACAACCATTTGAAAATGTTTGTTTCAAAAAATTCTTGCTCTTTTGAATGTGTAAAATGGAATACTCCTGACTTTAATCTGCCTGTTAATTCAAAACTTGATATTCTTTTTTCTCTTAATATTAATAAGTTTAATGATAAAATTAATTTGCAATTAATGCTTAATGATATACATTCTGATAATTTTAAAGTGCAGTCGGAATTAAAAATTTTGGATCACAGACGCAAAAAAAATATATTAATGCAAGTTTTAGATTTTATTAATACTACAAAAAAAACAACAGCAATCTTTTTAGAAAATTCGGGTTTAAAAAATAAATTAAATCTTCCTTTAAATATAAATAATTTGGTATTTTCAACTGATAATATACCTGTAGATAAAGAACAGTTAATGTTTTTTGATTGCCCGTGTAATATTGAAGAATTTTATAAAATAATTAAAAATACAGATGCAAAAATAGTTCATCTTATGAATTTTGAAATAAATGAATTAAATGCCGATGATATTATATCTAAATTGTCAGGGATGATAAAATATTCAATATCACATTTGAACGGTGAGTTTGATATAACCAGAGTTTCGCATGCAATTGGTGTAGACAGTGAAAGTATTGATTGTGCTTTATCAATCTTTGAAAATGTTAATATGATTGAATGTGACAGAATTAATGAATTGAACTTTAAAATATTAAATTTTACCCCTGTTGAGTTTTCTAAAGTTAAACAAGATGATATGTATTTAACTTTTACTGAAAGAATTAATACAATTAATAATTTTAAAAAGTATTATTTAAATTCTTCAACAGAAAGTATTAAAAATGATATGGATAAAAATTATGAAATTTTTCAATAAAAAAAAGAAATATGTCAGTTGTGATTTAATTGAGCACGGTTTAGATTTTTTTACGGACAGCATAAATTTTTGCTGTCGTATTCCGCCTACTGATAAAGGTTATAAAAAAATTATAGAAAATTATTACGGTGAACTTATTGATTGGAAAAATTTTTTCAAAATAAAAAGGGGATACAGAAATCAGATGAAAAAAGGAGATATTATCCCCGAATGCAGAGGATGCCATTATCTTGAGGAAAAAGAGTGGGATGATGAAGATTATATATCTTTTATAAATTTCAATAATTGGACAATATGCAACGAACACTGTGTATATTGCTGGTTAAATGACAAAGATAAACCTCATCAAACGCAATATAATGTTTATCCGGCGATAAAAGATATGGCAGAAAAGGGATATTTAAGAAAAGGCGGGCATATTACAATAGCCGGCGGTGAGCCCTCTGTTGCTCCAGAATTTGATGACTTAATTAAGTTGTTTATTGATTATGATTTATCTTCAATCAGAGTTTTAACAAATGCTACAAAATTCAGCAAAATTGTTGAAGATGGGATACGTTTAGGAAAAGTGAATATTGTTGTTTCGGTTGATTCCGGCACACAAGATACATTTATTAAAGTTAAAAGATATGATTTTTATAATCAAGTTTGGGAAAATATTAAAAAATATGCGTCTGTTCAGCCTCAAGCAGACAGAGTAAAAACAAAGTTTATATTAATTCCTGATGTTAATTCATCAAAAGAAGAAATTGATTCTTGGCTTGATAAATCGGTTGAGGCGGGAGTTAAATATGTTGCTTTTGATGTTGAAATGATGTGGTATAACGAAAATAAAGACAATATTCCGCCTTATGTTTTTGAATTAATTTCGTATACTTTAGATAAAATTAAAGAAAAAAATCTTCAAGTTGAACTTATTGACAGAGGTTATATTCTCGCTCAAAGTTTAAATAAATAGAGGTTATAATCGTCAGGATAATTTTTGTTTTATTAAAGTGTGTTATCTTCTTTTTGAAGGAGAATTATTATGAATTTTGTATTAAAATGGATTGTTTTTGCATTATTGATTATGCTTATAGCTTGGGTAATCCCGGGAATTACCGTAACGGGGTTTTTAAGTGCAATGTTTGTTGTTGTAATAATCAGTATTGTTAATCTTTTTGTAAGACCGTTAGTTCAGTTAATATCGCTGCCATTAAATGTATTTACATTGGGTTTATTTAGTTTGATTGTGAATGCACTGTTATTTTTGCTTGTTGCAAAATTATCTCCGGGATTTCAGATAGACGGTTTTTGGAGCGGTTTTTTCGGAGCTTTAATATTATCAGTTGCGACACCTTTAATAGATAAAATTAACGTAAAAAAATCTCAATCATAAGATGGGTTTATTGTACAAGGAAAAATGATAAATTAATCATGGTCTTTCAAATGGAGGTAAAAATATGAAAGAAAATTTGAAAAAATACTTGGTTGAACTTATCGGTGCATTTTTCCTTGTACTGACGGTTGCAAGTACTGCATTGCTGGGTAGTGAAGGAGTCATTGCACCTTTAGCGATTGCTTCTGCATTAATGATTATGGTATATGCAGGCGGGCATATTTCTGGCGGTCATTATAACCCCGCTGTTTCTTTTGCCGCTGCAATAAGAGGAGCATTATCTTGGAAACAGTTTGTTCCTTATGTTATTGCTCAAGTTTTAGGCGGTGTTATCGCTGTTTTATTATTTGCAGTTATGGCAAAAGGTTCAATTATTGTTATAGAACCTGCTAACTTTAGTCTTAAAGGATTATTAATTGCTGAATTTTTGTTTACATTCGCTCTTTGCTATGTTGTACTTCAAACAGCTACAACAAAAAATACGGCTGGAAATTCCTACTATGGTTTAGCAATTGGTTTTACGGTTTTAACTGGTGCATTTGCTGTAGGCGGAAGTCTTTGTGCCGGTGCATTTAATCCGGCTGTTGCAGTTTCTGTAGGTATGCTCGGAATTATTCCGACAGCTTTAGTTGTATGGACTATTGCTGCTAACTTATTAGGCGGTCTTTGTGCTGCTATTGCTTTTAAATTAACTTATACGGAAGCTGAATAATAATTTATTAAATAAATTATTAAGAGGCGGAAGCATATTGCTTCCGCCTCTTATTTTTACATATAAAAGAAATTTTCAAATGACGGTATAGGATAATTTAATTCTTTGTATGCAGCTTCTACATTAAATTCAAATTTTGCTCTTATATTTAAAGCTTTCATTCTCCTTAAAAAATATTCGCTCAACAAAATTATTGTTCTTAATTTATAAACTTTATCTTCTTTTGAACATTCATTAATAAATACGTTATTATCTGCATTTAAAATAAGCATATTTACGCCGGCTTTAATGCTTTTTTGAATCCATTTTTCAATTTCTTCTTCGCTGTCATTAACGTTTGGTACGATAATATATTTTAAAGCTATGTAGTTTTTTGTTATCGGACTTTTAACTTTAGAGTATTTTTCTATATTTTTCCATACTCTGTCAAAAGATTTAACACCTTTGATTTTTTCGTGAATTTTTTTTGAACCCGCATCTATCGATACACAAAGGCTTACAGTTCCTTTTTTTATGCCTTCTTCTATTTTTTTGTTATATTTAATTGCGTTTGAATATACAATGGTTTCTTTTACTTTTGAATTTAAAATTAAATCCATTAATTCACTGAAATGATAATATAAAGTTGGTTCTCCTCCGGCAAATTCAACTTTTGTATGTTCATTTACATAATTTCTTTTAATTAAATCAGCTAAAACCGGAACGCTGTCATATGTGTCTGTTTTTATAGATTTATCATAAGCCGTATGATTAGAACAATAAATACATTTAGAATTACACATTAACCAGTGTGAAAACTGAATTGATTTGAATTCCCATGTTTCATTAATTTTATCCCACTCAGCTTCGTGTAAGAAATAGCACCCTTTGCAGTTTTCGGTAGGGTTACCGTTTTTAAAGTTTTGTTTTATTTGTTCACGTTCTTTAAAAAATTCAATCCAATCAATTAGTTCACCCGTATAATTTTCTTTTATTATAGGCAGTGATTGCCCTTTGGTATTATTACCTACCGTACAACTGTATAGATTATTTTTATTAAAACATAGGTGCCTGTCTATTTGCTGGCAGAATAAATATTTCACTGTATTTTCCTTATTTTACAACAATATTTACCAGTTTTCCCGGAACCACAATAACTTTTACTATTTGTTTTCCTTGGGTAAGCTCTTTTATTCTTTGGCTGTTGAGGGCGGCTTTTTCAAGTTCTTCTTTAGAAAGTTCCGCATCAACTTCAATCCTGTCTTTAACTTTGCCGTTAATTTGAGCTACAAGTGTTATTGTAGAAGTTTTAGCAAGATTTTCATCATATTTTGGCCAATCAAGTTTATGGACAGAGTCCTTTCCTCCCAAGCCTTCATATATTTCTTCCGACATATGAGGAAGAACAGGAGCAAACATCTTTAAGAAAGTTATAAGTGCATAGCTTAAAACTTGCTTATCTTCATTATTTAATTCTTGTTTAGCCGCAAGGTAATCATATAATACATTTGTAAATTCTCTGTATTTAGATATTACCGTGTTAAATTGAAATTCATTTGCAATATCTTGTGATACTTTTTTAATTGTCATATGAACTTCACGAACTAAATCGTCATTTGCTTTAGATAATGATTTCACGTCAGGCAGATTATAGTTTAAATCAATATTATTTTGATTATCAGCATATAATCTCCATAATCTGTTTAGGAATTTATAGCAGCCTTCAACACCTGCATCAGACCAATCAAAATCTCTGTTCGGCGGAGAATCTGATAAAATAAATAATCTGGCCGTATCAGCTCCGTAATTAGCGAATATTTCATCAGGGTCTACCGTATTACCTTTTGATTTTGACATTTTTGATCCGTCTTTTAATACCATACCTTGAGTTAACAGGTTTTTGAACGGTTCATCTATATTGATTATTCCTAAATCTCTTAAAGCTTTAGTGAAAAATCTTGAATATAATAAGTGTAAAATGGCATGTTCAATACCGCCTACATACTGGTCAATAGGTGCCCAGTAGTGAAGTATATCTTTATCAAACGGAGCATCTTGGTTTCTTGCATCAGTGTATCGATAAAAATACCAGTTAGAACACATAAATGTGTCCATTGTATCGGTTTCACGCTCTGCTTTGCCTCCGCAAATAGGACAAGTTGTGTATTTAAAACTTTCTGAGGTTTTAACGGGCGACATACCTTTTACGCTAAAATCGACATCTTCGGGTAAAAGTACCGGCAAGTCTTTTTCATCAACGGGTACAGTACCGCATTTAGGACAATATACAATAGGTATAGGAGTTCCCCAATATCTTTGTCTTGAGATAAGCCAGTCGCGGAGCCTGAATTGAACTTTCGCTTCACCGAAACCGCCTTTTACCGCTTTATCTATAATTACCTGTTTGGCTTTTTCATTATCAAGTCCGTTGCAATCAAGTGAATTTACAAGTATACCTTTATCCGTATATGCTTCATTTAATTCAGTCATAGGATTATCAGGATTTTGAATAACTATTTTTACAGGCAGATTATATTTTTTAGCAAAGGCAAAGTCACGTTCATCATGAGCAGGAACTGCCATAACAGCACCCGTTCCGTATTCCGCCAAAGCATAATCTGCAGTCCATATAGGGAATTCTTCACCGTTTAACGGGTTAATTAAGTGAGTACCTAGAGGTACGCCTGTTTTTATTCTTTCAGTTGATAAACGTTCAATTTCCGTCATTCTTCGAGCGTTTTGTCTGTATGCTTCAACTGCTTCTTTGTTTTCAGGAGTTGTTAATTTTTCAATATCTTTATATTCAGGAGCAACAACAAGGTAAGTAATACCGTATGCCGTATCAGGTCTTGTTGTGTATACGGGAACCTCTAACCCTTCAATTTCTTTAACTTTAAATCTTAAAATAGCACCTGTTGAGCGGTCTATCCAATTTTTTTGCATGGTTTTTACACTGTCAGGCCAGCCTTTTAACTTTTCAATATCGTCTAAAAGCTCTTGTGCGTAATCTGTTATTTTCAAGAACCATTGAGATAAATATTTCTTTTCAACTTGTCCGTCACATCTCCAGCATTTGCCGTCTATTACTTGTTCGTTTGCTAGAACTGTTGCACAGTTATTACACCAGTTAACGGCGGCTTCTTTTTTGTATGCCAAACCTTTTTTAAACATTTGTATAAAGAAGTATTGAGTCCATTTGTAGTATTCGGGAAGACATGTAGTAACTTCTCTGTCCCAATCTATCATTAACCCTAATTCTTTTAACTGCTTTTTCATATAAGCAATATTATCTAAAGTCCATTTTTTAGGATTAGCACCGTGCTGTATAGCGGCATTTTCGGCAGGAAGTCCAAAACTATCCCACCCCATCGGGTGAAGTACGTTATATCCGTTCATCCTCTTATATCGTGCAATTACATCTGATATCGTATAGTTTCTTACATGCCCCATGTGAAGTTTGCCTGACGGATACGGAAGCATTGATAAAATATAATACTTTTCTTTATCTTTATCGTTATATACTTTATTTAATTTTGTTTCATCCCAGTGTTTTTGCCACTTTTTTTCAATTTCTTGCGGAAAATATCTGTCTTTCAGCACAATTTCTCTCCTAATGACTTATATATAATGATTATAAATCAAACAAATTTGTATGCGGTAATTATTTTCCCATAAATTCTTTAGGTAAAGGTCTTATAGGATTATATATTTTAAATATTTCTTCTTTTTTAAAGTTTGTTTTTGATTGTTCTTCACTGCTAAAGCCTTCTTTTTCAAATTTATATAAACAATAAGGGTTACATCTTCCGCCTTCAACCGTTGCAGCTCTTAAACATCCGCCTTTGCATACAGATGCATATAAGCAAGTTTTACAATAACCTGTAAGCATTGAGCAATCAAATTTGCGATTATAAGAAAATAAATTTTCATCATTCCAAATCTCTTTTAATGAACGTTCTCTGACATTTGCTTCTTTGTATTGGTCGAGTTGTAGTGATAAACAGCCTCTGACAGTTCCGTCGCTTCCTAAACCTATTGCATTAATTCCGGCATGACATCCGAGCCAAGGCCCCTGAACTTGGGTTCCGATATTCCCTAAATATCCAAAAACATCAGCTCCTGATACTTCATCAAATTTATCCGCATATTTTTTACGTGTTTCCAATATAAATTTGGCAATTTCAAAAAATTGAGCTTCTGTAATCATAGTATCTTTTGACATACGCCCTATATGGTCACCATATTGAATTTGCCAGTATCTTATTTTATTCTTAATTAAAAAATCTCTAATTTTTGGTAGCTGGGTGTAATTTAATTTATGTATTGTTGTTACAATACTTGGAACTATGTTATGTTGATGAAGCAATTTTATTGCATTTTCAACATGTGCAAAAACACCATCTTTACCTCGAATATAATCGTGTAAATAACTGTCGGCAGCATCAATACTAATGCCAAATGCAATTGGTCTTACGGCATCTATTATTTTAATTGTATTTTCATTAAGCATATAACCGTTAGAAATAAAGCCGACTTTCATTCCGCAAGTCCTAATCATTCCTGCAATAGCACCGATATCTTGCCTCATCAGAGGTTCACCTCCGGACAAAATAACGGTTTCGCAACCCAATTCGGCTAAATCACTTATTACTTTAAAACATTCGGCGGTAGTTAATTGGTGTTCTTTTTCAACACTTGTACAATCCGAACCGCAATGAATACAATTTACATTACACTTGAATGTTATTTCCCATACTGCTGTTTTTGGTTTATATATCATATTAATATCTCCTTTTATTTTATTGTAAAATTTTATTAAAATTTATGCAAAAATATTAAAGAATTAAAAAAATTATTTCGAAATATATTTTTATAATGGTATAAAACAGAAAGGATATCTAATGAGTAATATTAGCGGAAACAACGGTTTTAATCAATTTAATCCGGGTGCTAAGATGGTATACGGCATTTGCAGACCTTCCGAAGAACCAAGTATAAATTTTATAGAACCAAAGATGGTTTATGGTATATGTACTCCTGACGATGATTCTGTCGATATAAGCAGCAATATACCGGAAAAATTTTCTTTCTTCCAAAAAATCGGTAATTTCATTCATAACCTATTTAAAACAGAGAAATAATTTGTTCTGTATTAATGTTTAAACAATAAAGTTCTTTGCAGGTTGTTTGACGTTTGTCCCACAGACAAGGTCTGCAATCTGCAGCGTTTGTTATTGCTATAAATTTTTCAGACTCGGGTAAAAGCTTTTTTTCATCAGTTGGGCCGAATATAGCAATTGTTTTGGTGTCTGTTGCTATACCTATATGCATTGGTGCTGAGTCAGAACATATAAGAACTTCCGATTTTTTTACAAGTTTTGCAAAATCAAGCATATTTTTTGTTTTGCCGTACATATCCATAAAATTACTTAAATCTGTGTTCTTTAGTTCGGCTCTGATTTCATTAATGACATCTTCATCATCAGGTCCCCCGCAAAGAATAACTTTTTTATCTTTTAATAAAAGTTTTTTGATTAGTTCTGCCCAAACTTTGGCGTTAAAAATTTTAATAATGCCTTTTGAAACACTTATTTTACTAACACCGGGGTGAAGTATAACGGTGTTATCTTCTCTGTTATATTCTTCCGTATCTATTTTTGGCAGTTCAAATTCTGTGTGTGTTATTGGTTTTACTAAATCAAAATACATTTTTGCTGCATATTGGTTTTGATTTAATTCAACAGCATGAGTTAAAAGTTTTAAACTTAATTTTGATGTTTTATATCCGATTTTTGTTTTAATGCCCGTAAAATACAGTAATAATGATATTAAAGGATTGGCTCCCGATGAAATAACCAAGTCATATCTTCCCGTTAAAGCCTTAAAATATAATTTTAACATCTCTATGTATTTATTTTTTGTTTTAATATCAATGCAGAAATGTTCATTTATTAAATTAGTAAGATTAATAAAACTTTTACTTCTTCCCTCTAAACATAATGTAATTTTTGCATTGGGAAATGTTTTTCTTAAACTTTGTATAACGGGCAGAAAAAGTATTTCATCGCCTATTCCTCCAAAGTTTATAAGTAAAATGTTTTTGTAAATCATCTTAAAACGGCTTTGTTTGATTTAATTTATTTCTTAATTCTCTGAAACGAGCAATATCTTCCTGAGCCTTGCCTGTTTCTCTAAACACAACCTGACTGGAGGGGTGAACCATCATAATGCAGTCAATATGAATTTCTAAGAAATTATATTTTCTTGGCGGCAGATTTGAATTTCTAACCATAATTTCGGCATTTGTAACAGCTAAAAATCTTTTTTCTTTATCATTCAATAAATCGGTAAGCTCTCTGTTTGTTTTTGTATACTTTGAAACATGAACAGTACCTTTAATTTCATGGTCAGCTGTTAAAATAATAACCTCTATCGGAACAGTATCTATATCTTTAGCCATTTTTCACCTTCTAAAAAACTTATATAATAATTATATTATAAAAATTGAATAATTACCAGTAAATTGTGCCCGATGGGAGTTGAACCCACATCTAAAGACTTCGGAGATCTTTGCTCTATCCTGTTAAGCTACGGACACCGATTATATTTATTATATTTATAAAAAACTAAATTCTCAAGCCGATTGGTTGAGATGAAATATTCATATAAGGATTAAATTCTGAGAAAATATTTTCTTTCACGGGCGGTGAAATATGCGGACTTATTTTATTGGGATTATTTGTACTTGTTGTATTGTCTGAATTTGAAAATATATTAAATGTACTATTTTCTTCAACTTTTATAACAGGGAAATTGTTATATTCAAATCTTTTTTTTCGTTTTATGCTTTCTTTTGTTTCTCCCATCTTTGCAAGTTGTTTTTCGTATTCTTTGTTTGCCAGTTTATTTTTAAGTATCGGCATAATTATGTTGCTTGCAAGAATTGTATATGCAATTGTTGCCATAATAAGAATACCGTTATTTTGTCCGCAAAGTTCGTCATACGCACTTCCGTTTCTGAACTGTTTCAGAACTTTTGGACTTATGCGTTTATCTTTTGCAAGGTTATTAAAATCTGTACATATATCTTCAAGATTAGGAGCGGGAAGCTTTAGTGCATAATTTGGAAGAGTTGATTTAAGCTTTTTATCAAGATTTTTAACTGAATTAAATAAAAACTTTGGAGTTTTTTTGTTTTGCATAATCGCGGTAGTTCCTCTTGATAAGACAGAGGATACGGTTTCTTTTATTGGTCTGATATGGTCTGTACTATATAATTCATCTCGTGCAACACCTACTACGGGTGCTGCTATATTTATTAATTTTTCTCTTGCTTCGGGGGTTGTAAGTAATCCTGCATCTAATTTTTTCTTTAAAAAGTTATTTAATAGAAACGGAGGAATAATTGTAAGAATTAAATCTAATCCGAGTTCCTTTTTTTCTTGTGATATTAAATATTCCTTGTTTTCTCTTTTGCTTTTTTTAAGACCGCCTATTTGTGCTATGTGGCTTGAAAGAATTGATACTGCATTAAAGAAGAGCATAATTAATGCGGTTTCTTTACTGTAATTAAAAATGAAATTTGCAATATTTTTACAGTAAGAATGTCTGGCATTTTTGCTTAAAAAGTTTTTATAAAATTTGTATACAGGGACTATAACTAAATCTTGAAGATATTTAACCGGATTCTTCATTTCTTATTCTCCTCCGGTTTTGGGGAATCTTCTTGTAAGGCTACTATAACTTTCTTTGCTTTATCTTTAACTTTTAAAATAAAATCTTTCTTTTTGTTGAACCAATTTGAGATTTTTTTGCCACGATTTTTGCACGTATCGACAATTGATTTAGTCCATGATTTTTTATCTTTTACAACACCCGAAATAATATCTTGTAAGTCACTTGTTAAAGGCACATCAACTTTTGAATTTGAAAATAAAATCATAAAGAGTACGGCAAATAATGTTCCAAGTGTTTGGCAATACTGTTTCATTCTAACATTAGCCATTGCATTACTTGCTTCTTTTAATTTAATTGCTTCATCAGGGAAAAAGTGAAGGTTAAGTTTGTTATGTTTATCAAAGCCTATGAAATGTTCTGTTAATTTTAAAAAGAAAGCTCTTATTGCAACACCGGTAAAACCTCCGGCCATTGATTTTGCTGCAGATTTTATTGCAGAATCTGTTCTTTTTTCTTCATCTGCAAATTTAAGGTCTATCAATGGTTGAAACATTAAAGCAGTTGTAGCCAGAAACAATTTTTGTTCCGGCGTGCTTACGTATTCTCCTACGAGTTTTCCTATTTTTCCGACGGCGTTTGGTAAATATTTAGGATTGGCAGGGATACCTTTAAATGATAGATAGGAAGAGATCCCATCTTTTCTTTCATAAGATGAACTTACTTTCATAGAACAGTTGATAGCCTTACTTTGTCCGTTCTAAAAATCAGACATTTTTTTTGTTGATATATTGTTGCTAATTGTTAATTTTTTTTTACATCTTTTAAATTATCAGCAAATTTTTTATTCTCGTTTTTTGATTGAAGTATTAACAGGAGTATTCCATGAGAATTTCACCAATCTCAAAAGCAATTAATTCTTTCCAAGTAAAAAAGACTAATCAAAATAAAGTATCTTTTAAAGGTATTTATGTTGAAGATATTGTTGACTTGGGTGATGTATCTGAGGGGAACTTCCCTCCTAAATTTTTGAATCAAGATGCACTTCTATTAAATAGAATTGCTCAGGAATATCCTAATCAGGATTGTTTTATAAGAAAAGGTTATGCGGGTTTACCAAGATTAGAATACAGAGAAAGACCGCCTCAAGTTCAAATATTTACGGAAACAATTGCAAAACAATATAAAACTTCAATCGACCCTAATGATTATGACTATCCGGCAGAACCGTTACTTTTATACGGCGATTCCAGATTAAACAGATTTATTGGTATGACTTCTTTTATTTCATTAAATCCGTCTTTACCTTATACTGTTCAAGTTGGTTTTGAACTGCATAAAAAACTTATTGAGAAAAAACTTCAAATTGAGGAAGCTGTAGGTAAATCAGATATCGTAATATTAGGTGAAGAAACTCTTGTTCAGAAAGCTCATAAAGCTATAGAGGATGTTGAACTTGCAGTAACCAGATATCTGCTTGAAGCTTCTTTTGCAGCATTGACTGACAGAGCTTCAGCCAGCCAATTATATGCATCTAACTTGCCTAAGGTTTATTCCGCATTAAAAGCAGAAAGAAGATTTGATTTAACAACTAGTATTGCAAAACGTCCCGAACTTGATTTGGAAGCCATGAAAAAGAATAAGATTGATATTTGTGACCTTGCACTTAAAAATTATCCTAATACGGAAGAAAATAGAGCAAGAATAGAAGAATTATCTGAATTTATGGCTCAAAACGGTTTGGTTTTAGGATAAAAAGAGCAGATCATAAGCCGGATTCTGTTTCTAAACAATCATCTGTCTTGGAAGTAAGTTACCTTACTACTCTTTGCGATTTTTAAAAGACGGCGGGTCACCTTAACCTTTTATTCAATCTTGCACCCGAACGGAGTTTACCGAGCAAGTATTTCTCAATACTTCTGGTAGTCTTTTACACTACCGTTGCACCTGAACCGCTGTTTGCGGTTGTTTACTTTTCTGTGGCACTTGTCCTAAAGTTACCTTCGGCGGATGTTATCCGTCGTTCTGCCCTTGGGTGTCCGGACTTTCCTCATATAATTTCTTATACGCGATTGTTCGTCTGCTCTTTTTTATTATTGCACAAAATTACATATCTTTAAATTTATCTGAAATTTCTTTTGGAAGTTTTACATTTTGCAGTGACATTTGAAATTTTTTTATTTCTGCTAATTTTTTTTGTTCATCTTCTAAATTTCTGGTCGGGTGTTTTATTTCTTTCATTGTTTTTTCAAATTTTGATTCGGCTTTACCTGATTCAATGTACATTATTATGTCATCAATATTTGAATAGTTTGTTGAGTAAGTTTCATTAAGACTTTGAGCACTTGAACCGTATGGAAGTGAATATAGCCATCTTAGAGAATTTATATCACGTTTTGATAACCTGACGACTCCGTATTGGTGAGGAGTGTACATTATGTCTTCGGGATTTTTTGAATGCCCAAGCCCAAGAGCGTGCCCTACCTCGTGTAATATTGTGTGAAATACTTCATTCTCATCCATATATTGTCTATGGATTATTCCGTCTGATATGCCTATTGAAACTTCAGCAGAATATAATCTTGAATTTTCATCATAATTAAAAGAACAATTTCCGAGTGATTTTCTGTCTACTCTACGCCATTCAACATTTATCTGTGACTCATTCAAAGTGTTAACCAAATAAAAAACTACTTTCCCGCCGCTTACGCTTTCCCAAGTGTTTAAAGCTTCTATAACCATATTTATGTATGTATATCGGTCTGCTTCAGACATTGAGTACCAAGTGCATGGTGCTATGTATACAGGCATGGGGAAACACTGTTCGGGCCACCTTATTAAACTGCCTTTTTTTAGGTTTTCATTCAGATATGTGAGTCTGTGCATTTTAATTTTTTTCTCTTTTTTCTTGTTGCTTTATGTATTCACACATTTCTTCAAGTCTTGTATCTTCCATTGCTTTTATTAATTCATCTGCGTTTTTAAATTTACCTATTGCAAAACCTGTTTCGGCCAATAAAACACAGTCATTGCACAATCTGTATTTCCCGTATTGTATCGACCCGGCAGGTGATTTGGTTTTTCCGCAGCATGAACATTCAAATTCTTCATCAGCTAAAGAAGGGTCTTCCTCTAAATCATCAAGCCTCATTTGTTCAACGACAGCTTGCATATCTTCTATTATTTTTAACTGTTCATTTTTATCCATTTAATATGCCTTAATTTAATATTTATTAAAAGTATATCATGATGTGTCTTTTTGCACTAAAATATAAATATGAAATTTCAGAGATTATCAAATATAAATACAAAAAGAGATGCGTGGGTTGAAATTAACCTTGATGCAATAGAAAAAAATATTTTGGAACTTAAAAAATATGTAAAGCCTGATTGTAAAATTTTAGCGGTTGTTAAAGCTGATGCATACGGACATGGAAGTTCTATGATAACTCCTACTCTTTTAGCTTCAGGTGTTGATTATTTGGGTGTTGCTTCCATTGATGAAGGAATGGAACTTAGAAATAATAAATTTACCTGTCCTATATTGGTATTAGGAGCAGCACCGGTTTGGGCTTTTGATTATGCGGCACAAAATAATATTTCTCTGTCGGTTTTTTTGGATAATCATATTGAAGCAGCAGAATTAACATATAAAAAAACGGGGCTAAAAACTAAAGCTCATATTAAACTTGATACCGGTATGAACAGAATTGGTGTTCAAGCAAAAAATGCAGTGGAATTTATTAAAAAAATACAAAATAATAAAGCAATAGACCTTCAAGGTATATTTACACATTTCGCCTGTGCGGAAGACGAAGTTAAAACAAACGAACAGCTGAAATTATGGAATGATATATTATCAAAAGTAAATACAGATGGTTTAATCTTGCATTGTTTTAACACTGCCGCAACAATTTCACAATATAATGAAGATAAATATAATATGGTAAGATTAGGGCTTGCAATATACGGATTAATTCCTGATTTGCCGGCTTTTGCAAAAAAAATTCCGAATATAGTTCCCGCAATGAGTTTAAAAGGACGTATTATCAATATTCATACCGCACCAAAGGACTCGGGTGTAAGCTATTCTCATACATTTGTCACAAAAAAAGAAACTAAAATAGCTACAATTCCTGTCGGATATGCAGATGGCGTTGACAGAAAACTTTCAAACAAAATTTTCGGTATTTTAAACGGTAAAAAAGTCCCTCAAATCGGAAATATTACTATGGATCAAATGATGTTTGACATAACAGATGTTGATGCGGAAGAAGGAGATATTATTTCATTAATCGGAAATGATATTTCCATAAATGAATGGGCTAAAATACTTAATACAATTAATTATGAATTAATCTGCCGATTAAAAGCTCGTCTTTCAAGAGTTTATACGAGATAATTATTTTTATAAATTTCTATAAATTTGTATTTTAATATACATTTTTGCAATTTTTTGAGTAAATTTGAACTAAAATTTTGAAAAATTTCGAAAAATGAACAAAATTTTTTCAAAATTGATAAAATTTAACTTAAAAAATTAAAAATCTGATACTAAAAAATTAAATTTTAAAAAAATAATCTTCAAAAATTCAAAAAATCGTTAAAATTATATGGACAAAAATACAAAAAAGTAGTATAATATAAAATGTAGCGAGGAAAGGCGAGGGTCTTATGAATGTTTCTGCAGTCGGCTTTTTATTTCAGGATAGAGTAAAAAGTAATGGATTTTACGGTAATAATTATACTTGTATTATCCATAAAATGAATAAAGACGGAAATTTTAACAGAAACTATATTACATCTCCTTTTATTAAAGAAACAAAAACTCAAGTTGTTTCTCCTGAAGCTGCACAGGCCGATGTTTTATTGTCATTGAATTCTATTACGGAAAAAAAGAAAAAAGGAACTAAATTTATCGGTGCTACTGTTAAAGACGGTATAAAAGAAACGGAAATTCATTCTTTGTGGTCAGATAAACTTTTTGCAGTCAGAACAAAAGATGAAAGAGGCAAAAATCATTTCCGTATTTTGGGGAGAAGTAAAACTCAAAGGGTTTTATCAGGAAATTTAAATTTAAATGCCTGAAAATATTGAATAATATATATAACATCCCGTTAAAATAAGTATTACTCCGCTTATTTTCATTAATATTGATGTATATTTTGCTAAAGCATTCATATGTTTAAGTGTTGAAGTAAACATTGCGAAAAATATTACAATTACGCATTGTCCGATTGCAAACGAAAATAAAAGTGCAATTGAGAATAAAATATTTGTTGAAACGGTAGCAACAGCCATAATACTTGCTAAGATTGGTGAAGAACAAGGGCTGGATGCAAGGGCAAAAAATGTTCCAACTAAAAACGGGAATAAAAATAATCCTCCACCCTTGTTTTGGGGCATTTTCTTTACTATTGCAGGGAAATGTATTTCTATAACACCAAGCAGATTAAGCCCCAGAATTACAATTATTGATGCAAATATAAGTATAACAACAGGTGACGCAATACTTGTAAAGGCTCTGCCCGTAATTGCACAGGCGACTCCGATTATACTTAATATTAATGATAATCCGAAGGAAAAGGAAATCATTTGTATAAATAATTTTTTATTGCTTTCTTTTGAATATCCGCCAACATACCCTATTATTAGAGGTAAAATTCCTAAACTGCACGGGGATAATGATGCAAGTATCCCCGCAAAAAATGAAACGCCCAATAATATCGGATAAAATAAAGAACTTCCTGAAGAATACAGCGAAAAAACTTCCGTCAAATTATTCATTTATTGCTTCCTCTAACTCATTTATAAGTTCTTCTTTTGGAATAAAACCTTCTATTTTATTTATTTCTTTACCGTCTTTATCTAAAAATATAATTGTCGGAACCAGCGTAACTTTATATTTTTTTATTGCATTCTGGATTGTTCTGTTTTTATCAAGTGCATTATATGCAATAAAATTGACTTTATCACTGTAATTTGGCTGAACTTCACTAAGTACGGCTTTTAGTCTTTTGCAATCAGTACACATTGTTGATGTAAAAGAAATTAATGTGGGGCTGTCTTTTGCTTTTGCAACTGCACTATAGTTTTCTGAATTTTTACTCATAAACAAATATATACTTACCGGCAGAATAAGTATTAATAATATAGTAATAATGTTTTTCATGTTTTATCCTCCTGAATAAACATTACACCGGTTAATTATAAACTAAATTCTCTATTCGGGTATATTTGTTATATATCTTCAGGTAAGTATAATTCTATATTATCAAGTTTGTATCTTATATCATTATAATTATTTATATTTATTGTAATATTTTGGTATTCTCTTACAATATTTATTATATCGTCCGTGTTTAACCTAATATTTCTTCTTCCTGAAAAGTTTTCTATAATTTTTGCCATAATTTCCCTCCTTATTTTTCTTTCGGAAGAAATTTAAAAATCTTTATAAATATACTCCTTGTATATTAGTAATTTGTGTTCTTATTTTATACAACTGTCTAATTTATTACTTAAAACATAAATGATAAATCATAATCATAAGAATTTATATGAGGATTTATTTATGAGTAAAACAATTATTAAAGCACCATGTATTAATATGTCAAAATTAGAATCTTTATTTATTGAGATGACTAACCAAAATTGCAATTTAAAATGTAAACATTGTTATATTGAATTTAAAGATAAAAAGGTTAAAGATTTTATACCCATAGAAAAAGTTAAACAATCTTTGTTAGCAATAGATAAAAAAGATTTGCAATATATACATTTAACCGGTGCGGAACCTATGCTTCATCCTGATTTTAATCATATTTTAAGATTATGCTTAAAATATTCTTCTGTTGTCATTCATACAAATGCTCTTAATATTAATGATAAAAAGGCACGTTTTTTAAGAAAAGTAGAAGAAGAGAATAATCTCGGAAATGAGATAATATTTATGATAAGTATAGATAATTGGGATGAAAAAGAAAATGATTTACTTAGGGGCAGAGGTTCATACAGAAAGGCTGTTCACGCCATTCAAAGCCTTATTAAATATGATTTTAATCCTATATTATCTATAGTTAATTATATGAATCTTCCCGAAAAACAATTAACAAATTCATTTAAAGAACTGTGTAATTCCATTAATTTTGAAACAACGGATATTAATTTTAAAATTATACCTTTATTAAATAAAGATAATATGATTGAAATTGACCCCGAACAGAATTTTAATAAATTAAATGTTGAATGTTCAAAAAGCAGAACACTGACAATTAACGGTGTATTTACTTGTCCTTTGTTATCATCAGATAACAGGGGTAAATGCGGTTCTGATTTTAATGATTATTCAACTCAAAGTTACCTCGAAACCCCTTTTTGTTCACAATGTATTAAGTATAATAACAAATTATTTTCACTAGAGCTGAAATAGTCGTTTTTACTTTATTTTTGCGAATTTTTTATATTTTTAAATATAAAATTTATATACTAATTGTAACAAATTCTTAACAATTACGTTTAAAAAAGTCAATTTGCGGAAACAAAATTTTTTTATATATTTAAGAGAACAAAAATCGAGGATAAAAAGATGGGTTACGCATTATTTGCACAACGTAAATTAGTCTTGGATATGCAGCTGAATACAGCCCAGCTGATGCAGACACAAAGGTCGAATGAGCAATTTGCTTTGGCGACTGAACATAACAATTTAAGTCAGGAATTAGCAAGTTATGAAGCTGCACAAGCCGGTGATTTAGCTGATATGTATGATAATTTAGTGTCTGCAGATTCTTCGGCAAGAGATGATATTGAAACGAAAATTGAAGAAATGAAATTACAGCAAAAACAAGATATCGCCAGAATAAATAACGAAATATATGAAATAAGCATGAAAGAAAATGCAATAGAATTGGAAATAAAACGACTGGATACGGTTGTAACAACATTAGAAAAGCAGCTGGAAGCATGCGAACAGGCAGAAGGCAAAGCAATCGACAGGGCTACACCTCACTTTGGCGGATTACAAGGTTAATACAAGTAACAGATATAAAAAGAGGATACAAAATGTATCCTCTTTTTTTGTATGTTTTTTTTGTATATGGTATAATTTTGATTGTGATAATCTTGGAATAGTTAATGAGAAATATTTTCAAACAGTTATACACGAGTTTTATATTGATTTATGTTGTGTTTTTTATTTCAAATGCACCTGTATTTTCTGCTGAGAATGATATACTTTCCGAAATATCGGATACTTCAAAAATCACAAAAATTGAGTTTGAAGGTAATCACTTAATTAATGATTCTGATATTGTTAAAGTAATGAATATGCAAATAGGTGATACCTATAGTAAAGATTTGGTTCAACAAAATTTAAAAGCAATATATAAAACAGGTTATTTTTCTGAAAAAATGAAAGCTATTCCTATTCCTGTAGACGAAGATTCACTTACTTTGAGAATATATGTTGAAGAAAATATACCTATAACAGGTTTTGCAGTAAGCGGAAATACCGTTGTTTCAACCGGTGATATTTTGAGTATATTAAATACTTTAGAAGGTCAGCCTCAAAATTTAACAACATTATCTAAGGCTGTTGCCGAAATTGAAGATTTATATGCCTCAAAGGGTTATGTTTTAGCCAGAGTTGCTAATGTTCAAGATGATCCTGATGGCTGCGTTAATATTGAAATTGAAGAAGGAATTATTAATTCTATTGCTTTTGAAGGTAATAAGAAAACAAAAGATTTTGTTATTGAGAGAAATATTTTATCTACTCCGGGAAGTGTGTATAACGAAGATACTTTAAAAGCTGATTTAATGAGATTATATTCTACTCAGGCATTTAAAGATGTAAACAGGAAAATAGAAAAAAGTAATGACGGACCAAACTTATATGATGTAACAATAGTTTTGGAAGAGCAAAGAACAGGAACTATATCATTAGGCGGCGGCTTAGATACGGCAACCGGTTTGTTTGGACAGGCGGGTTTTGTTGAAAATAACTTTATGGGTAACGGTCAAAGAGTCGGTATTAATTTTATGGCAGGTACCGGTGTTATTATGTCTGACAGTTCTACCATTGACCACGCTAATTTGCAAGCTGAAGTCAGTTTCTTTGAACCAAGATTAAGAGGATCTGATAATTCATTATTGATTAAAGCTTTTGGCAGAGATTTTGGGAGTTATCAGGTGCCCTTGGCAATTGAGCAAAGATACGGTGCTGATATCGTTCTTTCCAGACCCTTTAAAACATATAAAAACTTAATGGGGTCTATCAAATTTGGTGGTGAATATATTAAAGTTAAAGAAGGCGATGCAAATAAAATCGCTGCATTATATAGGGCTCATAACATTCCTATTTCGGAACGTTCTAAGCAATTACAAGGCGGTACTTATTTTACTTTGGGACCAAGCCTTGTTTATGATACCAGAGATAATGTTTTAAATCCGAGAAATGGTGTTTTAGCAACTTTAAGGTTTAGTGAAAATGTTAATGCAACTGATTTAGATTATACGCATGGAACTTTATCTGCGGGTATTAAAAAATACTTCCCTGTTATGAAAAAATCTTCGTTTTCTTTGTTAGCACGTGCTGCGGGGAAAGTTCATGGCGATATGCCCGAGGTTATGGCATACAGTTTAGGCGGGCCGTATACTGTTAGAGGTTATAGAATGAGTACAATCGGTACCGGTGAAGGATTTATGATGGCAAGTGCAGAGTTAACTACTCCGTTCTTTTTCTTAGACAGAATTAAAAATGCACAGTTCCTTGATAATATTAAATTTAATATGTTTGTTGATGCAGGTCATTTATTTAGCGGTTCTATTACAAATAAAATATATAACAGACCCGAATACGGTATTGCCGGCGGTGTCGGGGTTAAATTATTTATACCGGGTGTTGGTCCATTATCTATTGATTATGGTATTCCGTTTACTAATGTCGGTAACGGCAACAAACGTGGTGCATTCTCGTTCGGTGTCGGAGATGTATTCTAATGTCATTGTCATGTATTTGTAATGATATTTCTGATACTGAAAAATTGGCTAAAAATTTTGCAGAAGCGGTTTCTTCTTCAGGGGCTTTTGTTTCTATGTTTGGTGATGTGGGTGCAGGTAAAACAGCTTTTTCCAAGTTTGTTTGTAAATATTTAAATGTTAAAGAAAGAGTCACCAGCCCTAGTTTTGTAATTTTAAATGAATATAAATCGGGAATTATTCCTGTTTATCATTTTGATTTATACAGGCTCGAAAATGAAGGTATTTCAACTATTATTAATGAGCTTGAAGAGTATTCAGAAGGTAATATCCTTACTTTTGTGGAATGGGCTCAGTTTTCTCAGAATACTTTACCTTTTGACAGAATTGAATTAAATATTAATTATATTGATGAAAATAAACGTGAATTTATTTTTAATTCATTTGGGGCAAAAAGTAATGAAATTTTAAAAAGGCTAAGTATATGAATATATTGGTTTTTGATACTTGTTTTAATAAAACTTATGTGGTTTTGAAATGTTATGATAAAATTGCTGCAAATAAAGTTATTGTTAGTGATGAAAGTAATTATCACAGTGTATATTTAATTCCTCAGATAAAAACAATTTTAAATGATAATAATCTTAAAATCAGTGATATTGATGCTTTTGGAGTTAATATCGGACCGGGAAGTTTTACCGGAATAAGAGCGGGAATAACTATTGCAAGAGTTCTTTGCCAGCAATTTAATACTAAGTTAGTCGGGGTTTCTTCACTTAAAATATTATCAAAACTTGTTGATGATAATAAATGTGTAGTTGCTCTTGATGCAAGAAAAAACAAGGTTTATTTTGCTAAATATTCAAAAGATAATGAAATAATTTCTCCTTGTTTAATTGATAAAGATGAATTAGTTGATAAAATTTCAAATAATACAGTTATTACTGATAACTCAATATATAATTTTTTATCAGAAAAAAAGATTTCCTCAATTAATTATGAAATAAATGATGAAAATCTAGGCTTATATTTAGCAGAAATCGTTTCAAAAGAGATAAAAAACAGTAATAATGATTTTAACTGGGCGAGTGTAAAACCTTTATATATTCAGCCTCCGTCAATTACAAAACCGAAAGTAAATAAAAATGTATAAATATGAATTAACAGGATGTTCAACATTAATTTTAATAATTTTATTTGTTGTAGTTTTTGCAAAGCAATTATTTTATTTAGCTTTAGCATTTTCAGTTTTATTAATTGCAATATATGTGGTTTTTTATATATATAGAACAATACAAATTAAGAAAAAAGAACAAGATTTATGTAATCCTCAAATGGGAGAAGTTTATAAAATATGTCCATACTGTAATTCAAGTGTAAAAGTTACGGCAAAGACATGTCCGAATTGTAATAGAGCATTAAACTAACATATAAAAAAGAGGGATTGACGAATCAATCCCTCTTTTTTTATTAAAGACAAACTATTTTACAGCGTCTTTGAATTTTTTACCAGCTGAGAATGCAGGAACTGTTTTTGCAGCAATTTTAATTGCAGCACCTGTTTGAGGGTTACGACCTGTTCTAGCTTTTCTTTTACGAGCTTCGAAAGTACCAAAACCAACTAAAGTAACTTTCTTACCTTTAGCAACAGTCTTTTGTACTGTGTCGATAGTTGCACTTAATACATCAGCAGCAGCTTTTTGTGAAACTTTTGCTTTTTTTGCAACTTCTTTTACTAATTCTTCTTTGTTCATATGAACCTCCTCTTGTATTACAAAATTTATTATACTTATATTTCAAGTTTTGGCAATAGTTTTAACAAAAATTTATATGAAAATACTAGAAACGGTCTATTTTTTTTAATTATTAATTGAAATTATTATAATTTCTCCGGGTTTCATATCTCCTTTAAACGTTGATTTTATCAAGCTTCTGTTATTTTTATTTTTTATAAATTCTATTTGTGATTTTTTGTTAATACTTTTTATATTTACTTTAACATTTTCAGAATTTGCTAAATTCCTGTTAATAATTATTACAATTGACTTTTTATTAAGTTTTCTTTGGTATGCAAAAATGTTGTCATTGTCGCTTGAAAGAGGAATAAATTTACCTTTTGTTATAACTTCTTTGTAATTATTACGAAGTTTCATAGCTTGAGTATGTTCATTTATAAGAGTATTACTGTCTGAGCCGGGTTTTCTTGAAAAATTAAAAATATCAATTTGTCCTTGATGTACATAGTAGTATTCGTCATCAGTGAAAGTTTGAGACGCCTTTTTGTTTGAATAAGGATAAATATAATCATCACCTTGCAGGAAACCGTCAACATAATATGGGTTAAGCGGAAGTGTTGCATTAAGCCATATTATTATTTGGGCATAATTTTCGCCTCCGACTAAAAGCGGGCTTTTTTCGTCATGGGTTTCAAAACTTCCTATGGTTGATTTTTTTTCCGAGTATTTTTTTAAAGTTTTTTCTCTTTGTTGAATAGAATTTTTTAAATCGGTCATGCTATGCCAGTTTTTAAGTTCAAAGTAGTCGCCGTAATAACCGTCAAAACCGGCATCAAGAAGCTTTTTATAATCGGTAAAATAAGCTTTATCAGAAGCTGGTTTTATCCAGCTTTCCGAGGCTTCAGCTAAAAATAAAAAGTTTGGATTTTTTTCTCTTGCATATTTTATAAGTTCTTTCCAAAATATATAAGGTTTTATTGTTGCGACATCAGCTCTGATACCGTCAACACCAAGATTTTGAACTAAACTTATAAAAAATTTATGGAGAATAAATATATCTGAGGTTAATAAAGAATTATTATCGGGCACTTTAAAAAGTCTTACATCTGCCCAATCTGATGGTATATATGGTGTTCCGTCATCATTTGTTACAAATAAATCAGGGCGATTTATAAATAAATCGTAAGCACCGCAGCTGGGTAGATCGACTATAACTTTTATTCCTCTTTTATGGCACTCGTTTATGAACAGCTTAGCCTGTTCTTTTATATGCATTTCACTTTGAGTATCGGATAACTGTTGATTTAAATTTGTAAAATCTGCTAATGCATACAAAGAACCGGCTGTTCCAAGTGCTTTTATTTTCCCGACGGGTGTTATAGGTAAAAGATGAAGTGTATTTATCCCCAGTGACTTTATTTCATCTAATCTGTCTATTGCGTTTATAAAAGAACCCGATGTTTCTCCGAGTGAAAAGTCTATAATTTCGTTTCCGTTAATGTCATTTGCGTTAAAGGTTCTTAAGTTTACGGAATAAATTATGGCTTCGTTGTTTTGAAACATTTCCCTTAAACTTTTTTCTTGAGCAAAAACTATATTTGAAGATAAAGTAAATGCCAGTGCAAAAATTAATATATTCTTTAATTTCATATTTATCCCCTTGTTTTAGAGTATACCATGACATGTATTTTTATTTGTCTTATAATTTATATATATATTATGAGGCGAATATGAAAGAAAAATTAGAACAAATTTTAAAAAATGCAAAAGATGAACTTGCAAATGCAAATTCTTTACAAGATTTAGATGATATCAGATTAAAATATTTAAGCAGAAAAGGTGAACTCAATTCAATAAAAAAGAATCTTAAAGATTTATCGGATGAGGATAAAAGAATTGTCGGCTCATTAGCTAATAATGTTTATAATGAGTTAGATGAATTAATAAACTCAAAAAATGATGAATTTTACAAAATTGAATTAAATAAAAAACTTGAGAATGAAAAAATCGATATTACACTCCCGTCTGATTTCAGACCGCAAGGTAAAGTTCATCCTTTAACTCAGACTGTAAATGAGATTGTTGAAATATTTCAGGGGCTGGGTTTTTCTGTAATGCCGTCAGAATATAGCCCTGAAGTTGAGACTGAGTATATTAATTTTGATATGCTTAATTTTCCGCCAAATCATCCGGCTAAAGATATGCAAGATACTTTTTATACAAAAACAGCTCCAAATGTTATATTGAGAAGTCAAACTTCCGGTGCTCAAATAAGACAAATGTTAAACCATAAGCCTCCTGTTCGAGTTATATCTCCCGGAAGAGTGTACAGATGCGAATCTGTCAGTGCCAGAAAAAACAATCTTTTCCATCAAATAGAAGGGCTTTTGGTTGATAAGGATATAACTTTTGCAGATTTGAAAGGAATATTGAACGAATTTGTAAGAATATATTTTGGTTCTGCTCGTCCTACAAGATTTAGAGCAAGTTATTTCCCTTTTACTGAGCCGAGTGCTGAAGTTGATGTTCAATGTATTATGTGCCAAGGAAGAGGCTGCAGAACATGTTCAGGTACGGGTTGGCTCGAAGTTTTGGGTGCGGGTATGGTTCATGCCAATGTACTCAGAAATGTAGGCATTGACCCTGAAGTGTATTCGGGTTTTGCATTCGGTATGGGGGTTGAAAGACTTACCATGCTTAAATATGCTATTAATGATATTCGTTTATTCTTTAATAACGATACAAGATTTTTGAAACAATTTTAATATGCTCGCAAAAAGAATAATACCATGCTTAGATGTTAAGGATGGACAAACAGTAAAAGGTATAAATTTCGAAAACCTTCGGTTTGCCGGTAATCCTGTTGAACTTGCAAAAAAATATTCCGATGAAGGTGCGGATGAGTTGGTTTTTCTTGATATTACCGCAACTAATGAGGGCAGAAAAACTACTCTTGATATGGTTCAAAAAGTTGCATCCAATGTTTTTATTCCGTTTACTGTGGGTGGTGGGATAAAGACACTGCAAGATATTAAAGATTTATTAAATGCAGGTGCCGATAAAGTTGCGGTTAATTCTGCTGCTGTTATTAATCCTGATATTATAAATGAAGCTTCGGGATATTTTGGGTCACAATGTATTGTAGTCGCAATTGATGCAAAAAAAATTGACAACGAATTTTATGTTCATATTAATGCAGGTAAAAAAAATACAGGAATTAAACTTTTTGATTGGGTTAAAGAAGTTCAAAAAAGAGGTGCCGGTGAAATTCTTTTAACCTCTATGGATGCGGATGGAACTCAAAACGGATTTGATATTGAAATGACAAAGCTTGCTGCGTTAAATTCTAATATACCTGTTATAGCATCAGGTGGTGCCGGAGCAGATGTAAATCATTTTTATGATGTCTTTAATATTGCGGATGCAGATGCTGCTCTTGCTGCTTCTATTTTCCATTTTAATACTTTGAGTGTTCCAAAACTTAAACAATCGCTTATTGCAAAGGGAATTGAGGTTAGAATATAATGAATGATAAAGTTCCTTTTGACCCCGGAATAGGGGCTTTAGTTAGTGATATTTCTTCTTTGTATAATGAAGTTAATTTTAAACTTTCTAATCTTCGCTCAATTCAACAAAAACGTACATTTTTTAAACTTTTTTCACAAAAAATTGAAAAATATATTAATAATAATATTTCTTTTTTGACGGGGTGTTTACTCTGGGCTTATTTAATTTCAACTAATTATAATGAAGAATCGAAAGAAATTGAGGGAAATGTATTTTTTAATTCATCTGAGTATGATTATTTAGAGCAAGTAAATTTTTTAAAGTCTGTTTTTGAGTCTTTTCAAAAAGATTATCTTTATTATTGCGGGAGAAAATTTGATGTTCCTAAAAGGTGGGAATATATTTTAAATGTTTATTCCGAATTTTTATTATTAAATAAAGGTTTTATTAACCTTAAATATACTTCTGATTTGGTTTTACCTGATGAACTTAAAAATGCGGTTTTTAGTTTTAGTATAGATGAAGTAATACATAAAGCAATAACAGAAAAAGATTTAAACTTTATTCCGAAAATTGAAAAATTTACTGTATAAACTTGATATAGTTTCGTTTTTTATATATTCTATACATGTAATAATTTTGTGTATCTTATGGAAGAAAGTAAAAATTTACCTTTAGAACAATTAGCACTGGAATGTAATATAGTTGATTCAACTAATCCTAAAGAGTCAATAGAAAAAATCATTGCTCTTTCAAAAGATTACCCGAGTGAATATTTGATTTTAATTTATAATTATTTCTTTGAATATTCTAATAATTATGAAATATTGATGTTTTTACTTCAAAAAATAGATAAATATAAAGATAAATCAAGCAGAGCAATATTAATTGATTCTTTGATAATGAAAGATAAACTTTCCCAGAGGATCTCAGATACAGACTGTATAACAAGAATAAGAGTTAATATTACAAAGGCTTTAGCAAATACAAAAGATTCTCAAGCCGTATATCCTTTATTGTATTGTTTAAATTCAAAAGATGAAAATTATAAAGTAAAATTATCTTGTGCGGATGCTTTAGGTAAAATTGGTGACAGATACGCTGTACTTCCTTTGATGAATATTGTTGAAGATGAATCGGAATCTTCTTTATATGTTAAAGAATCAGCCGTATCGGCTTTGGGTATGATTGGCGACGAGAAGGCGGTTGACTCTTTAGTTTCAATATTAGAATCAAAAAAAGGTTTGGTTGATAAATTTACTTTTTTAAAAGAACGTGCACTTGAAGCATTAAATAAATTAAATTTTAAAGGTGACAGAGCTTTTAATGCTATAGTTAAATCACTTAGAGATGATTCTCCGCAGGTTAGGATAAATGCAATAGAAGTTTTAATGAATTCCGAGGACGAAAGAGCAGTAGAGTTAATTAAAAATATGCTTTGTGATGAAAACAGAGAAGTTGTTCAAAATGCAGTTATTGCTTTATATAATATCCTTGGTGATGATGTTTTAAATGAAATTATTAATAGTGAAAATTCTTCCGCTGCTGCAAGAAGTGAGGCACTAAAACTGCAAGAAGATTTAAGGGAAGAACAAATTGACGAGGCGGAAGATAAAGATGAGTAGTGCTGTTATTCTTCTTTCGGGAGGATTGGATTCCGTAGTCAGTTTTGCACTTGTTAAAAATAATTATGAAAAAATTCTTGCTTTAACTTTTAATTACGGGCAAAAGTCTTTTGATTGTGAAGCTTTGGCATCAAAAAATATTGCAAATTTTTATAACATAGAACATAAAATTATTGATTTATATTGGTTAAAAGATATTTCAAATTCAAGTTTGAATAGTAACGAAACTGTTCCGGATATTAAAATTTCAGATTTAGATAATATAGAAATTGCTCAAAAAACGGCAGATAAAGTTTGGGTTCCGAATAGAAATGCATTATTTGTTAATATTGCAGCTTCTTTTGCTGAGGCTTTAGGCTATGAAACGATTATAATAGGTGCTAATAAAGAAGAGGGTCAAACATTTAAAGATAATACAAATGAATTTATTTCAGCAGTTAATAATTTATTTAATTATTCTGTTAATAAAGAAATCAGACTTGCTGCACCTTTAATCGATATGACAAAAGATGAAATTGTTAAAGCGGGTATAGAAAATAACGTTCCTTTTAAGTATATATACAGTTGTTATGTAAAAGGTACTAAACATTGCGGCAAATGCGAATCTTGTTTAAGATTAAAACGTGCTTTAGAACAAAATAACAGATATGATATAATAAATACATTATTTGACAGGTAAATATGGAAACACTTTTTATCGATAAAAAAATTAAATATTCGGGTGAACAATTATCTCCACATTGGATATATAAGAATTTTAATATAATGGGAAATGCAATTGTAGCTTTTGTCGGTGAATGTGATGTGAATCTTAACCATATGGTTGATATTGAAGATGTGATTAACAATGAGCCTATATACAGTAAAGAAATGCTCAATATAATAGAAGAAAATTTTTCATCTTCGCTTGTTGAAACCGTCTATAAACAAAGACTTTTGGTTACAATTACAAAAGAACTAATTGAAAAAAAATATCCGAATGTTAATATTTCAAGAAGCGGTGATGATTTGTTTATAGGAGATAAGAAACTGTCTGTGTCAATTGCGACAAAATCGATAACTTCAACATTAATTCATTTCGGGCTTAATATTGATGCAAAAGGTGCTCCTGTTAAAGCTGCAGATTTAGTTTCTGATGTCGGAGTTAAAGATATTAAACAATTTGCATTAGAACTTCTTTTATCTTATAAAGAAGAAGTAAAAGATATTAATTATGCAGTTTCAAAAGTAAGGGGAGTAATATAATATGCCCGACAAGGAAACAGAATTACCAATAAGAAAAAAGAGAAGAAAGAAGAGAAGAAGTTTTGCCTCTTTATACTTATTTGCAATTGTGTTTTTAATTGCATTATATGTATTAACAAATGTTATAAAGTCTTATTCTCCGGATATTGATGTTTCAATCGGAGCAAATCAAGATATTACTTTAAGTGACTCAGATATGGATGTTGAAGTTAAATCAGTTGATGAGCGGTTAAAATGGATACAAATGGAAGATGATATGCCTACGGTTTCCGTAAAAGAATCAGAGTTAAATAAAGATGTTGTTAATGATTTTGATGATATAAATGTAGATGTTGTAACTCCAAAACAAGAAAATAATATTGAAAAAAATGTTATCAAAAATCCTCCTAAACCTTCAATGGAAGAAGTAGTGAATAATAAAGATTTCAGAAATACTTCAACGAGTGTAAAACAGGTTATTCCAAAACCGACTCACTCAATTACTAAGGTATATTTGGGTAATTATAGCAGTATTGAAGAAGCAATGAAAATACAAAGCAAAGTTAGTGCCGAAGATCCGTCTTTAATGCCTTTTGTAAAAGCAGTGAATAATACATATATTGTACAACTGGGTTCATTTTCTGATTCCGCAAAGGCAGATAATTTAATTGAAAATTTAAAATCAAAAGGATATTCTCCGAAAACAATATATGAAAACTAAAAAAAAACGACCTTTCGGTCGTTTATAAATCGGTTAGTTTTTTGGTTAGTTAGTAAAATTTTGTTTAGCCTACACCGCTATATTTAGGTGTTGCGTTTTCTATAGCTTTTGCTTCAGCTTGTTCAACTGCTTGAAGTTCTTGTTGTGCTGCAGTTAATTGTGTTTCAATTTTCTTTTGCTGCATTTCAAGTTGATTTTCTAATGCTTCTAATTTCTTATTATATTGTTTAGCATATTCTTCATTTACTGATTGATTTAACATCTCAGCAATTGCTGCCAAATATTCTTCAGAGTTATTTTGTTCTTGTGCTAATGCACCGATTTCACCGATACTCGTTGCAGCTCCGCCCTCATCATCAGCTTTATTAATATAAGCATCTGCACCGGCTAAGTATTCCGAGTAGTTGTTAAAGTTTGTCGGATCAGAAGCAATTTCTTCAACTGTTATTTTTCCGTCAGCTATGTTGGCTGAAAAATTTAACATACTTTGCTTCTGCATCATAATGTTGTCTAATTTTGATTGAAGAGTAAAAATTAAATGTGTGTAATAAATCTTACGATTTGCGAATAATGCATAACCCATAACTAACCTACCTTTTCTAAAATCTTTTTAACTAACCCACATTTATATAAAAAATTTTTGATTTACAAAATTGCCTAATCGCTCTTATAACTTAAGAATTTATTTAAAATTTGCCTAAAAGTCTTGTATGTATTGGTTTTTGCTTGTGTTTACGTGCAGAATGTTATGTAATATTTGTATATTTTATATTTTGTATTTATGTATATAATATATAAATAATATATAATAATTTATTTTTTTTGTGTTTACAAAACTTAATATTATATCTTTTCTGACTTATTTTTGTATAAACAATAGCCGCAAACACCTAATATTATATTAGGTAAATTTGCAGCAATGACAGGCGGAAGCGTGTAATTGTAGCCTAATGATAAAGAAAATGCTCTTATAATATAGTAAAAGAATATAATACCTATGCTGAAAAGAAAACCTCTGTTATGTCTTACTCTTGGAGGTGTTATTGCTAAGGGTATGCCAAGCAGCACAAATATAACTGTTGTTACAGGAAGTGCTAACTTTTCCCAAAAACATACTTTGTATTTTGCCATTGTTGTTTTGTCCGGTTGATTATTTTTATTAGTAATATAATTAAACAACTGGAAAAAGTTTAAATCAGACCCGTCATTTTTCTTTTCTAATTGTTTTTGTATGTCACTGCCAAAATCAATAATAGTTTTTTCTATCCAAGAAGTATTAAGAGTTTTTCCTTCTTTTGAGATGGTATAAACGGATGCGTTGTCAAATTGCCAGCCTTCAAGAACGGAAGTTCCTGTTTTTGATTGAAGAATTTGTATTTTTTTATCGTTTGATAGGTCGAGTATAGATACATTAGAAAATTGTTTATCTTCACATTTTTCAACATAAAAAAGGCGTTTTAAGTAGTTACCGTCTTTTAATTCTTTCATAGTGAAGTTGCGTTTTCCTTCAGGAATATTTCTTTGAACAATTGCATATAATGCTAATGTTTTTGATTGAGATGTAGTAATAGGAACAATAGTTTCATTAATAAAAAACGTCAATAATGCCATTGCTATCGCAAAAGTAAATATAGGCTTTGATATTCTTTTTATACTTATACCGCAAGCTTTTAGTATTGTAATCTCCGATTGAAGGCACATTTTATTAACTGTCATAACTGTTGCAAAAAGTACGCTCATGGGGATTGTCATAACAATAACGGCCGGAAGATTTAATAAGATTATCATAAAGGCGATATTTATAGGCATTCCGAATTCGGAAATCTGTTTTATTAATGAAATAAATGTATCAGATGCAAATATTATTGAAGTAAATACAATTATCCCCAAAACAAATACTTCAATAATTTGTTTTAATAAATATTTATCTAATATAGTTAAGTTTTTAAGAAATTTCATAGTATTAATTTTAAATCAAAAACTTTCTTTTTCCAATTACAGTTTTTCCCAATCTGCTTTAAATTCATTAAGAGCATTATTTACGGATTTATTATTTATTAGTATTTGTTGAATGTAGTTAGCTGATATAGTATTAAGTTCTTTTTTATTTTTAATGCCCGATAAAGGTGATTGTAAATTATTTAATTGTTTTGCACTGATTAATCTTGAGAGGGCGGATAAATCATTATTCTCGGCTATCTTAAAATATTCATCTTCAAGAGCTTCTTTATTTGCGGGAAGTATTGGGGTCATTTTTGCGAAATTTAATTGATTTGTTTTATTTGTGAAAAATAGAGCGAAATCAAGTGCAATATCGGGATGTTTTGATTTCTTCGGAATTATAAAGTTCATTAAAGAATAATCGTATTGTCCTGTATCACCGATTAATTGCGGAATGATTTTTGTGTTTTTATAGACTTCAGGTGCATTTTCTTTAATCATATTAACAAAGTTTGCACCTGTTACAAGATACTCCAATTGCCCCGACATATATTTTTCAAGGGCATCTCTATGGGTTTGAGTTATGCTTTCTTTCGGTATAAGGTTGTTGTCATATATCTTTTTAAATTCGGTAAAAAGTTGAATGCTTCTTTTATTATTTATTGTTTGAGGTGAATTTATATTATATTTATTTAATATTTTTAAGAGAGTATCATTTTCGGCAAAATTTATCATTGTTATGTATGTTCCGTTTGAAGCGGGCAACTTAAATAATTCTTCATAAGTTTTGGGTGTTTTATCGGTCAGTTTGGAATTATACAATGTTACTGCGGATGTTGCATAAAACGGGATTCCGAAATATTTTTCATCATATTTTAAAGTTTCAATTAAAGACGGTAAAAATTGATTTAATTTTTCTTTTTCAAATGTGTATAATGCGTTTTTTTGAGCTAAAAGAAGCGAGAAATCGGGCGTTAAATTTACTAAATCAGGCGGGTTATCCGTTAATATTGAAGCAAGTGTCCTTTTTTCACCCTCACTGTATGGTACATCTATCCATTTTATTTTAACGGGAGAATGAGTTTTTTCATATTCACTTATTATATTATTTATATATTTATCATAACTGTTTAATTGAAGAGTCCAAAACTCTATTGTAACTGTATTAACCATTTCTTTTTTTAAAGATTTAAATACTAAAAATGAAAAAATTAATACGCATATAATTATAATTATTGTTGTGATTATCTTTTTTAACATAAAAATATCCCTGTATTATTATTTATTATATTATAATTTATCGGATAATGTATTTATTTAATTACGTAGTAAAATATAATTAAAATTAGGTTAAAGGAGAGATGTCATGATTAATGAAAAATTAGAAAAAGCTATTAACGACCAAATTAATGCAGAATTTTATTCTGAGTACTTTTATCTTTCAATGTATGCATATTTTGAAAGAATGAATTTACAAGGGTTTAAAAATTGGATGAATGTTCAAATGCAAGAAGAACATGCTCATGCTATGGGTTTATTTGAATATTTACAAGAACGCGGCGGAAAAGTTGTACTTGAAGCTATTGAAAAACCAAAAACAGATTGGTCAACTCCAAGAGAAGTTTTTGAAGATGTTTTAAAACATGAACAATTAGTTACTTCTAAAATTAATGCATTATTAGATGTGGCGGAAGAAGTTCATGACAGAGCTGCAGTATCTTTCTTAGATTGGTATTTAAAAGAACAGGTAGAAGAAGAAGCAAATGTCGGCAATGTATTAAAAACATTAAATCTTGTTTGCGATGACAGACAATGCTTATTTATGCTTGATAAAGAACTTGCTTCAAGAACATTTACCGCACCTCAAATCGGTTAATATTTCGGGAGATGATGTATGAATAATAGTGTATTTAATAATTTATCGTACGGAGTATATATAGTATCTTGTGAGATTAACGGAAGATATACGGGATGCACGGTAAACAGCATTATGCAGATTACATCATCTCCCGCTACTATTGCTTTGAGTGTCAATAAGCTTAATTTTACACATTCCTGTTTAGAAGAAGTTAAAAAAATTGCTGTTTCTATTTTATCGGAAAAATCTAACCCTTTATCAATTGGCACATTCGGCTTTAGAAGCGGTAAAGATATTAATAAATTTGATATTATCCCTTACGAAGTTATTGATGGTCTCCCTGTAATTAAAGATGCTTGTGCGTATTTAATTTGTAATGTTATAAATAAAATGGATACTCCAACCCACACAATATTTTTTGCAGAGGTTCTAAACGGTGATATTTTAAATGAAAATATCCCGATGACTTATTCTTATTATCATAATGTTATAAAAGGAAAAACGCCGAAACTTGCTCCTACATTTATTAATGAGTAATTCTTTCTTAATATTTCTTAACATTTGATTCAAATTAGTAAATTTGAAAATTTGAGTTGTTTTATAGAAGCACAAGGTAAGTTTAGAAATTATATGAAAGGAATTTAAATTATGACAATGAACGCAAAATCAATCGGACCGGTAGTTACAGCAACAGTTTTGGGTGGAGTTCCCGCAGGAGTTATGATAGGTGCAGCAAGACATGCAAATAAAACAATTGGTGCTCCGGCTTCTGTAGCACATGTTTTAACAAATGATAAACTTGACAGCAAAGCTAAAGTTATAGCAGAAACTGAAAAAGAAGGTATTAAAGATACATTAACATTGGGCGGTATCGCAGTTGGTGCAGGTGCTGCAGCTTCATTAGCAACAGGTTGTTCAAAAAAACTAACTGCCGCACTGCACAATTTAAAACACATGGTAGGAGATAAATTATCTCAAGTTTCAATTTCAAAAATTCCTGCAAATGTAAAGTTTGATACAATTATTTTTGATAATGCAGAACAAGTAAAATATACTCAAAATCTAAAAGATATTATTAAAAATTCAAAAATCTATACTAAATTAAATGCACTTCCTACTCCTGCAAAAGCCGGTTTGGCTGTTGCCGCAGCAACTCTTGCATTGGCAGCTCCGATTGTTGCTTTGGTTTCAGCTCAAAAAGCAGGTTACATTGAAGGCCAACACGAAGTTAAATAAGTCTAATAAATATAAAAAAGACCTCTCAAATTGAGAGGCCTTTTTTTAGTTTAATTTTATATATTGTGCGTTTTGTACGCCGTCTATTTTATTAATTGTTTCCATTGTTTTATCATCAACATCTTTATCAATAGTAATAATCATAATGGAAACATTATCTTTTTGATTTGATTTTTGAGCTACTTGCATCCTGTTAATATTTATGTTGTTTTCACCAATAACGGCTGCAACTTTTGCAACCATCGCGGGTTTATTTTCGTGAGGAACAAACAGCATGTGTTCTTCTGCTTCAATACTCATATTGTAATCATTTATTCTTACAATTCTTGGCATATTTTTAGCAATTAATGCACCTGTAACAGTATTTTCACCAAGGTCTGTTGTTAAAGTTACAGATATCGAGCCTATAAATGTACAATCTTTTTGAGATTTTGATGTAACAACATCAATTCCTCTTTTCTTTGCAATTAAAGGAGCATTAACAAAATTTACTCCCTCAACGGTGGAAGAAAACAAACCTTTTTGAACAGCGACTTCTAATGGTGCTACGTTTAATTCCGCAAGATTACCGTTAACGCTAATATTTACATTTTTTATATTGCCTTTAGAAACTTGTTGAACGATAGAACCCAGATTTTCCGCTAATCCCATATATTCTTTTACGGGTTCCAATATATCCGCTTTAAGTGCCGGTATATTGATTGCTGCTTTTGCACTACCGCCTGTTAAAACTTCTTTTATTTGTTCCGCTACATCAATCGCAACATTAAATTGAGCTTCTGTCGTACTTGCACCTAAATGAGGGGTCATTGTAATATTACAATCACAGTTGTATAAAGGTGATGCCGTAATATCGGGTTCCGTTTCAAAAACATCAATTGCGGCAGCTTGTACCTGTCCTGAAAGTAATGCTTCTTTTAATGCAGATTCATCAATAATACCGCCTCTTGCACAGTTAATTATTCTTACCCCTTTTTTCATTCTGTTTAAAGTATTTTTATTAATAAGGGCAGTTGTTTCTTTTGTTTTAGGAGTATGTATTGTAATGTAATCGCATTGCGGCCAAAATTCATCAAGGCTTGATACATACTTACAACCTGCTTTTTCGACAACTTCTTTTGTTGTATACGGGTCGGAAACCAAAACATTCATACCGAGAGCCAATGCAACATTTGCTACGTGATGACCTATTTTCCCAAAGCCTATAATCCCTAAAGTTTTACCAAAAACTTCAACTCCCGTAAATTTAGAACGTTCCCATTTGCCTTCTTTTGTGGAAAGTGCGGCAGCAGGTATATTCCTTGACATTGCAAGCATAAGGGCTAAAGTATGTTCGGCTGCGGCATTTGTGTTTCCGTCAGGAGAATTCACCACTATAATCCCGTTTTGTGTAGCTGAATCTATGTCAATATTATCTACTCCGACACCTGCTCTGCCAACTATTTTTAAGTTTTTCCCCGCTTCAAGTATTTTTTTTGTAACTTTTGTTTGACTTCTAATCATTAAAGCATCATAGTCAACTATTTTTTGAGCAAGTTCTTCTTCACTCATAGTGGGAAGAAAATCAACTTCTGCAATACCGTCTAAAATCTTACCGGCTGCTTCATTTATTTTATCAGTTATTAATACTTTCATTGTTACCTCTATTTATTTAATTCTTTTATAAGTGCTGCAACACCTGAGCCTAATTCAAATTTATACCCCAGTTTGTATAAAGCTGCTTCAAGTGAACCTATTGCAGTTATTGCGTCGCGTTCGGATACAAAACCTAAAGTTCCCATTCTGAAAATTTTGTCTTTTAATTCGTTTTGTCCGTTTGCAACAACTATATCATAGTCGTTTTTAAGAACTTTTCTTATATCGGGAACACTAATGCCCTCAGGCGGAAGAATTGCTGTTATTGATGTTGATGCAATAGTATCATCTTCTACAAAAAGTTTTAATCCGATTGCTCTTATTGCATTTCTTAGTGCTTTTGCGATTTTTGTATGGCGTGCAACTATATTTTCAATACCCTCTTCCTTTATCATTTCAAGTGCAACTTTTAAGCCTGAAATCAAACTTACGGCAGGTGTAAAAGCTGTAGAATTTTCTAAAACAGATTTTCTGTTTGTTGTCCAGTTAAAATAAAAGTCAGGTCTTTTACATTTTTTATGTGCTTCCCATGCTTTTTCGCTTGCCGCTAAAAATGATAATCCCGGGGGAAGCATAAAGCCTTTTTGAGAACCTGAGAACAATACATCAATACCCCATTCATCCATTTTACATTCAATTGCTCCGACACTGGTAACACCATCAACTATAGAAATTGCACCATGTTCTTTTATTATGGATACTAATGTTTTAACATCGTTTGTTACTCCTGTTGAGGTTTCATTGTGTATTAAAGTAACAAATTTAATTTCTTTATTAACGTCTTTGTCTAATCTTTCTTTAAGAACTTGAGGATTAATAGCTTTCCCCGCTTCAACTTCAATAATCTCAACATCAGCTCCTAAACCTTGAGCAATTTTTGCTAATCTTCTGCTGAAATTACCGATTACAAGTGATAAAACTTTATCTCCTTCATTTATCATGTTTGATAAAGCTGAATCCATTACTCCTGTTCCGCTTGCTGTATATAAAATTACATCATTTTTTGTTTGAAAAACATATTTTAAATCAGTATATACAGATTTCAAAATATTAGAAAATTCCGTACTTCTATGCCCCATAGGGTGTTTTGCAATTTCTAACAGTACTCTTTCAGGTACGGGAGTCGGTCCCGGTATCATCAAAAATGTTTTATCTTTCATCTCTTATTCCCCATTATTCTGTTATTTTTATTTTCTCATAAACCCTTATTTTATTTAACTATTTGTTAATTTTTTTAATATAAAGTGAATTTTTTGTTAATTTATCTCGAGTAATTGTTTTTATATTTATAGGTAAGTATATAAAATAAGAAGGTAAAAAAAATATGCCGAACGGAATATCCTGTGCATATTTTGCCGCACGTAATTTTATTTACGGGACAAAAGAAAATAACTTATTTAAAGAAGGTATTGCTGCCGCACAAACAATAAGAACTGCGGATGCAGCTTGTAATGCTTCAAGGATTGTTGAAGATGCGGCTAATGCGGCAAATGCTGTAAATGCATCTGCTGCGGCTGCTGCTAATGTTTCTCCGATTGCTAAGTTTTTATCAAAAGGTGCTGCTATAGCAAGAAAAATTCTTTATCCGTTAATAATTGCTTCTGGTGTTTATAATACTGTTAAATCTGATGATAAGGTAAGAACAGGTGTTTCTCAAGCTGCCGGAATCGCTACAATGTGTGCATTTGAAAACACTTTAGCTTATGTTCAAAAAAAGGCAATCCCTAAACTTGTAGAAAAATACGGTTCAAAAGTTCCTAAGAATATTGCAAAGATTGCTTCAAAAGGATTAAATTTCTTAAATACAAATAAATACGGAAAGATAGCTAAATATATATTACAGGGTATATTGTTTGCTACAGTTTCTATGGGCGGGTATAATACAGGCAGTAAAATTGCCGAAAAGATTGTTGATAAACACCGCAGTTCAAAAAATAAAAAAGATGTTGCATTATTGGAAAAGAAATTATCTGAACTCGGGCAGAGTAAAGTATTTGAAGATATGAAACTATAATAAAATAGCTAAAATCATCAAAAGTAAACCTCCAAGCTGCGAGGCAGTTGCCATATTTTGCATTGCTCTGTTGTTATCATATCTTGAACTGTTTTGTTTAGCATCATAAGCAACCATAATTCTTTGCAACCTTGTTATATCACTATCTGTAGGGAATGTTCTTTTGAAAAGTTTTTGTTCAAGCCGTGTCAGTCTGCTTGAAATATTATCATTCATATAATTGCTTCTTAATATGTCCTGTTCTAAAGCAGAAAGTTGGAACGGTAATGATTGATTATTAACGGGTTCAAGTCCGCTATTTGCATAGTATTTATCCATATCTTGACTTGTATAATTATAGTTGTCTCTTGTTTTTGTTTTTGTGGGATTGACAATACTTGCAAGCCTGTCTACTCTGGTATTTAAGTCTTGATTACTGACTTTATTGAATACTTTTTGCTCCAGTCTGTCTAATCTTGTATAAATATCATCTTTTTTATATGTTGTTGAAAAAATTGCTTGTTCTAATTTATCTACCATCGGATATTCAACGGATGCATCTTCTTTTAATGCAGTCATTTCTCTTCGTTGTTTATTTTGCTCAGCGGTTTGCTGCTGCATTTGCTGTTGCATTTGCTGCGGTTGTTGCTGTTGTTTATTTGTTGGCGTTGCAGTAATTTCTACTTTATCCGGTTGTTTTTTTTCAACAACGACATAGCCTGCATCATTTTGTATGTTTTCCAAACGCTGCTTTACGCTGCCGCTTCTTTTTTCTCCGTATAAGTGTTTTTCAATACGTTCTATTCTCTTTGAATCAGATTCATTTGAATATTCATAACCGAATATATTTGATTCTATAGCTCTTATATCATCTGTAACAGAGGCAAATGATATTGTGCCGTTAAATAGTAGTATTATAAATGTTATTATTAATAATTTTTTCATAATTTTTTGTTTCTATATTGAGAATATATACCATAACTTAGAAATAAAACAAACTGTCCAGTGCATTGCAAAAAATGAAGCGATGAACGGAAGAAATATCAGCATAAAGGAGCGTGATAATGTTAAATTGTACGTAGCTCTAAGAGAATAGGCATATAGTATTATTATCCATAAGTATAAGAAAAATTCAATAAAAGATGAGATAATATAGCCCGTTCCTCCTAAATTTTTTAGTAAATTAAGCGGGGAAAAGAAAATATAAGGAATTGGGGCAAAAGCTGTTAAAAATAAAAGTTTATTCAAATTCCCGTCTTTTCCGAATATTTTTGCTGTATATTCAAAAAATAATGCCGTTAAAAACCACACTAAAACAGTCATTAAAACATGCCAAATCAGAGAAAATATAAAAGTAATTTTTAAAATTGAATTATCTAAAATACCATAAGATAATTTTGTCAGTATGGCAATAAAAACAACTGTACCAAGGGCAAGCCTTACCGATATTTTTAAATCGTCGCGTTCAAAAAATGCTTTTGGCGAAAAAATTACACTGTATATATTTTCGAAAAAATCGTTTACTGTTATTCCCATAAATATAAAGGCTTTCTACTTAAAATTAAACTTGACGGCAAAATGTCAGTGAGTTTTAATCCGCTGTTATATTCGGTCATTCCTGAAAAATAATCGTTAAATGTATATTTTTTATTATATTGAATTAATTTAACAGGTAATTTAGAATTATATTTTTCCTGAACCATTTTTTCAACAATGGCTTTAGCACTATCCATATCACCGGTTTGGTCGACAAAACCCAGTTGTTTGGCTTGTTTGCCTGTAAAAACTCTGCCGTCAGCATATTTTACAAGGGTTTCTTCTTTTAAAAGTGATTTTTCAGTTGTATAAGAATCATTTCTGTTTATTCTTCCCATTCTTATAGCGTCAAGAAATTGATTGTAAGAGTCATCAATAATGTCTTGCATAAGTTTTCGTTCTTCGGGAAGCATTTCTCTTGAGCCCGAACCAATGTCTTTATATTTACCGCTTTTAATAACTACCTGATTAACTGCAAGTTTTTTTATAAGTAAATCATGATAATCCATGAATGAGAATATAACCCCAATGCTTCCTGTTAAAGTACCTTCTTGTGCGATAATTCTATCTGCCGCACAAGCGATATAATAACCTCCGCTTGCTGCAACATCATCCAGTACCGCGATAACGGGTTTTGTTTTACGTATTTTTATAATTTGATTATAAATATTTTGGCTCATGGCAACGGTACCGCCGGGCGAATTTATTTTAACAATTATTCCTTTTATTTCATTGTCATCTTTCGCTGCTTTTAACGATTTAAGCATGTTTGATGCATTTGTTTCTTTTGAAAAGAAATTGCTGTCTGCCGTTGTTGCTATAGCTCCATCAAGCTCAATGACTGCGATTTTATTTGTATGTGAAAGAATGTTTTTTGATGTTTTGGTGTTTTCTTCTTCATAGTTTTTATGTCTGTCTATTGTAAAAAAACCTGAAATTAAACATATAATGCACAGACATAAAATTATTTTTGATATTAATGATGCTTTCATTTTCCCTCTCTGTCGGTTAATTTTTTTATAACCTCATCTAATAAAGAAATCATAACATTTTTATAATGGGTAGCGTTTTCTTCTGTCGAAGCTTCAAATCTTAAAGTAAAAACAGGTTCCGTATTACTTTGTCTGATTAAAGCAAATCCATCAGGAAATATAATTCTCAACCCATCTAAGGTAACTATATCAGTTATTTTTGTTCCAAAAATTGTATTATCTTTTTCAATTTTTTCGGTAATAATTTTTAAAACATCTTTTTTTAATTCGTTTTTACATTTATGTCTTACTTCATCAAGTGTACAAACCTTTTTGAATGGTTCAAGCAAGTCGGTTAACTTGAAGTTTGGATTAATTTTTTTATTTTTAGCGATAATTTCGATAATTCTGCATCCTGCATAAACAGCATCATCAAAACCGTAGTATCTGTCTTTAAAGAACATATGACCGGACATTTCACCCGCCAAAATAGCATTAGTTTCTTTCATTTTTGATTTAATGTACCCGTGACCTGTTTTAGCCATAACGGCAACACCGCCTTGGGCGTTAATTTCATCAAAAAGAACTTGAGAACATTTAACTTCAGAAACAATAACAGGTTTTTCACCTCTGATTGATAAGTCTTTAATTACATCTTGAGCGAATATATACAGAAGTTTGTCTCCCGTGAGGGGTTTCCCGTCGGAGTCAATAACTCCAAGTCTGTCAGAATCGCCGTCAAAAGCAATTCCTATATCTGCTTTAACTTTTTTTACTTTTGCTTTAATATCTTTTAATGTTGAAAAATCGCTCGGGTTAGGGTGGTGATTAGGAAAATTTCCGTCAGGTTCAGAGTATAATTCAATAACGCTGCATCCTAAATCTTTATATAATTTAGGTGCAACGACACCGGCTGTTCCGTTTGCACTATCTGCTACAACTTTTATTCCCTCTCCGATTCTTCCAAATCTTGATGTAAGAAAGTCAACATATTGAGGAATAATATTAAAAAGTCTTGATTCTCCGTGTTTAACTGCTGTAATATCATTACTCATTTGTTCAATAGTGTATTCTTTTACTTTTTTAATTTCATTTTCATTGAGCGATGATTTGTTATAGGTCATTTTTAATCCGTTATATTCAGGCGGATTATGGCTTGCCGTAACAATAAGGGCTCCCGAAATTTTAACTCCTTTTGATATTGATTCGGGGAAACTTGCAAATTCCGAGTAATAACCTATCGGAGTCGGAGCAATATCCAAATTAATTACGTTAGCTCCTTGATGTGTTATACCTTTTATCAATACTTTCGATAAAGATTCAGAATGAATTCTTGCGTCTCTTGTTACGCTAATCCATATATTATTTGCTTTAAGTCCTGTTTTATCTTCAAGATATTTTACAAAACCTTTACCCGTGTAATAAAAAAGCTCTTCTGTTATATCTTCTCCGTATATCCCTCTGATGTCATTTTTACCAAAGGCACTAAAGTCTATGGTTTTTGTCATATTTATTTATATCCTTGTTACAAAATAAAAAAACAATTATACTTTTCATTATAAATAAGTTTTTTATTAAAATCAAAAATGCAAACAAATAATTGTAATAAATCTAAAATAACAAAGAACTATAGGCTGTTTATATTATTTATTTTGCCGTCATTGTTGGGCTGTATACTTTTTATTTATCTCCCGTCTTTATTTTCTTTTATTTTAAGTTTTTTTAAATGGAATTTAATATCAACAATGAAATTTGTCGGGTTTGAAAATTATATTGATTTATTTATGAATGTTGAATTTTGGTTTATATTAAAAAATACGGTTTATTATGCACTTGTTACAACAATATTTGCGACTATTTTACCTTTAGTTCTTGCATCTGTATTGCATAACAGAATATTTGCAAAAGAATTTTATAAAACGGCATATTTTCTTCCTTTTATTACACCGATGATTGTTATTGCATTAATATGGCAGTGGATATTTGACCCTAATATCGGACTTGTAAATATTTTATTTAAATTGAATTTAACATGGTTATATAATCCTAAGCTTGCAATGCCTGTATTGATATTTGTTTCCGTATGGAAGCTGGTAGGGTATAACATGATTATATTTATATCGGGTTTTTCATCAATAAATAATCAGGTTTATGAAGCATCAAAAATTGACGGAGCAAATCCAATAAAGACGTTTTTTTATATAACATTGCCTTTAATGTCGCCTACAATATTTTTTGTAATATTAATAACTACAATAAGCTCATTTCAAGTATTTGATTTAATATACTTAATGACGCAAGGAGGTCCTGAAAATTCCACAAACATACTTGTTTATTGGCTTTATAAGAATGCATTTGAGTTTTTTAATATAGGGAAAGCTTCTGCGATAGCTTATGTACTCTTTACTTTGATACTAATATTAACGATAATACAATGGAAATTAAGAACAAAGTGGGTTCAAAACGAATAAGCCGTTTATGCCAAAACAGACAATAAATGTGCTTTAGGGCTCATAGAAGCTTTTTGTGAATGAGAATAAACTCCATCGATTTTTGACTTAATATCTAAAGCATTCTTAGTAACCGTTGGGTGGAAAAGTTCAGATAATTTATCTAATAGATTTGAATTTTGTTGTTTATTAACGTAGTTTTCAAATTCAGGGTAAGGAACGGCAGTATGTTTAAAAGCCGGAGCCTTAGTAAAATAGTTTATAGAATTAATTGAATTAACTTTCATCTTTTTATCCTCTCTTTAAAGTGTTTTAATTACACTTTATTTTATACATTTATTATGAATTAGAAATAATATTTTGTCAATAGGTAAAAATAAAAATTTTTTAAATTCCCGAAATACTTGTTTTTATTGACAAAAATAATTAAGTGTATATATAGCACTTAATTTTTTAAAAATATATTAGCCAATAGGATTAAATTTTTTTACCCGAGTGGAGAATTGAATACCAATCATTTATTTCGTTATATATAAGTATCTTTTTCATACTTCCAACTATTCTTAATTCCAGACAGTAGGGCTAAACAGCCCTCTTTTTTTGCGAATTTTTGGCAGAGGCTGAGTGGCGGAAGCGATGAGCTTTCGACACGAATTGCCGTTTAATGCCAAAAATTCAAGAAGCGAATTTTTGGTTAGACTGAGTGGCGGAAGCGATGAGCTTTCGACACGAATTGCCGTTTAATGCCAAAAATTCAAGAAGCGAATTTTTGGTTAGACTGAGTGACGGAAGTGATGAGCTTTCGACACGAATTGCCGTTTAATGCCAAAAATTCAAGAAGCGAATTTTTGGTTAGGCTGAGTGGCTGAAGCATTAAGCTTTCGACATGGATTGCTTTTAAATTTTGTTTAAATTAATTAAATTTATTTTGTGTATTCGTAATGCCGTTTGAACAATAATATTTAAATGCTTCAATTGCTTTTTTTAATGTTTCATTTAATAATTTTAATTCTTCGCTGCTGAAATTTTGTAATACATAATCTTCTGATTTCATAAAACAAGGCTGCGGGCCGATACCTATTTTTAGTCTGTCAAATTCTTGAGTTCCGCCGTTTAATATAATTGATTTTATCCCGTTATGACCGCCGTCGGAGCCTTTATTTCTAAGTCTTATTTTACCCAGATCCAACGATATATCATCGTATACAAGAAATACATCTTTCATGCTTATTTTGTAAAAATTAATCAGTGCTCTTAGTGCTTCACCTGATAAATTCATATATGTTTGAGGTTTTATAATCCAAATTGACTCATTATTATACGTACCTTTTGCAATTTCTGATTTAAATTTAGGTTCATTAGAAAAAATCATGCCAAGGTTATCTGCAAGATTATCGGCAAACATAAAGCCCGTATTATGTCTTGTATTCGAATATTTATTTCCGGGGTTTCCCAAACATATTACAATCTTCATATATTTTTATACCTTTGCCAAAATTATCCCACTTTTTTATTCAACTTACCAATTAAAAAGTTTAGAGTGTGTCTGATTATATTAAAAAACAGGAGAAAAATTATGGCAACTAAAAAAGATTCTATTGTTAAAATGAAAAGCTCTGAAATGCTTTATAATTTTTTAGAAAACACAAATCTGCATAAGAAAGATTTTGCCCAGATGATTGGTGTTACGTTATCATATGTTTACAATTTAATTGATGAAACAATTCCTTTTTCTACACGAAGTACTACTTTAGAGAGAATAGCAACAGTTATGGATATTGCCCCTGAAGAATTTGCAGAATATAAAATACCGCAAGATCCTATATTAATAGATGAAACGACAGAATTCATCAGGGAAAAACAAAAAGAAAAAAAATTAACAACAGTTCAATTTTTAAAATCATTCCCAAGAAAACAGAGGTTAGAAATTGTTGATATTTTAAGAGGGGCAAGACCTTTGCCGTTAGATTGGGAAGAAGTTAGTGTAATCGCTCAAGTTCTCGATGTTACTAAAGAAGAAATGTATGATTTTTGGGAATCAAGGTTAAGACAACTTTTACAAACATCGGGATTTAATTTTGAAAACAATCAAGGTTTAGCAGCAGCAATGTTTGGTTGTGCAAGAGATTATGTATATAAAAACGGTAAAATTTAAACTTTAATGAGTTCTACGCTGACATCAATATCTTTTGGTGAAGCGTATGTATTTTCATCATAAATAATTTTTATTAATTGATAGGAGTGAGGTATATCTTTAAACGCAGGTGCGGATATATGCCTTACTCCGTTTTCGTCTTGAGTAATTTGTTCCTGATGATAGTGCCCTGATGAAATTAAAATTATATTCTTATGTTTGGAAATAATTTCTTTATATTTATCGCTGTTCAATAAAGTAAGTTTATATTCATTTCTTGGCGGAATTAACGGACAATGCTGAAAAATTATAAATAATTTTTTAGGGTATTTAGTCAATAACTTATCAAGCCATTCAATTTGTTCTTCAGGAATTTCACCATGCGAAGAATATGCGAAATCTGATGTATCATCAAGTACAACGCATATAAAATCACTGTTAGGTTTAAAGTAATAATATTTTTTGTTTTCTTTCTGACTATTATTAAAAGTTGTAACTATATCAAGATAGATTTCTTTGCCTATTCCGCTGAATGAGTGTGCATCGTTATCTCCGAATACAAGATAGTATGGAGAGCGAATTGTGTATAATGATTTCATCAATCCGATAACATTTTCTTCTTTTGAACGGTCAACGTTATCACCTAAAAACACAGTAAAAGCAGGGTGTTTCTTATTTAAAGATAAAGAAAGAAAATATAAATATTTATCCATAACATTTTCTTTATCGTAAATATAATGAATATCACTAACTTGAGCGAATTGAAGTTCTTTTGCGGAAACAAAATTTTGCATCAATATTAATGCAAGAAAAACAAAAAAGATATTTTTTAATAATTTATTCATGAGGGCTTCTTTTCTGTATTTTATCTTGTATTAATAATGCTTGTTCCAAATCTTGTTTAGTTATAATTTTCATTGAAAGAAGAATTTCGCCAATAGGCAATTTTTGAAATCTTTGAATATCCAAAACCATAGAAATATGAACAAGATTAATCTTGCCTGCTTCCATAAGAATTTCTCCAAGACGCAAGTAAGAACATTCTTCCCAATCATTAAGATTATAAAGATTTTTCATACAATAATTATATGAAAAAAATCAATTAAAATCAATTATTATGCAAACCATTCGTGTTCGGCATCAACTTTTGGAGTAAGTTCGTGATTGATTTTTCCGATACGATTAAGTGTATCAGAATCCGGTTTGATACCTGCATCTATAGGGTTTGTAACACCGGGTCTTTTTTCATTAACTTTACTGTCTGAACCGTGACCGAAGATGCTTGTAACAAATTTATCTGAAAAGTTTTTATTTTGAACTGAATTCTCATCAGGTTTATGAGCATTTACTCCTTGTGCTTGTGTATTAACACCGCCAAAAGGAGAGTATGCATTTGCTCCGCCAGCCAGTCTGTTTGCATTTAATTGTCCAAATGAAATCATAATATCTCCTATTATATTTATATAAAGTATTTTTTTTCGTAAAAATTGCGTATATAATAAATAAATTTACAATTGTTACAAATAAAATTTTCTTGAAATAAAAAATTTATATGATTTAATAAAAATATAAGCGTCTGTAGCTCAGCTGGATAGAGCAACTGCCTTCTAAGCAGTGGGTCGCGCGTTCGAATCGCGCCAGGCGTATTTTTTGTGTTTATTATTTTATAATCTGTAATTGGTGCGATGAGAACGCAAGGCGGAGCCTTCTTAAGTTCGAGCGTGAGTGAGCTGAGGCTGTAGTGGCGGATGCGTTGAGCATTCGACACGTAATGCCGTTAAATGCGAACGAACAAGACAATCGCGCCAGGCGTATTTTTTGTTTATTATTTTATAATTTGTAATTGGTGCGATGAGAACGCAAGGCGGAGCCTTCTAACGTTCGAGCGAAATTTCCGTAGAACGGAGCCGAACGAAGTGAGCGAGTTCGAATATATAAGGGCAAGCTGAACGACAAGCAATAGCGAAGTGAAGCACTTGCCCGAAGGAAGGAAATTTCAAGACAGTGTCAGGCATATTTTTAGTGTCTATTAATTTCGCTTTTTTGTAATTAATAATATGTTTTAAATAAAAAGGTGCTTATTTTATAAAG
>CANRMD010000002.1 GCA_947631645.1 Candidatus Gastranaerophilales bacterium | reverse complement strand
GTTTCAAGAGAACATATTGCTAAAGTTGAAACCGCAAAAAGAAATATGAGTATGAATTTATTATTTAATATTTCTTCTGTCCTCGATATTCCCGAATATAAATTTTTTATTTTTGAATAAAATTTGAGAAAAATTCCTTTATCGGCAAAATTATATAAAATTACACATAAATTAAAATTGATTTTTTGCCGATAATATGATAAAATAAAAGTATGAAATATTTATCCGTAAGCGATATTGCAAAATTATGGAATATGTCTGAAAGGTCTGTCAGAAATTATTGTGCAACAGGTAAAATTCCTGATGCTTTTTTAACGGGCAAAACTTGGAATATTCCTGAAAATGCCGTAAAACCTGACAGAAAAAATAAGCACACTGATAAGCCAAAAACACTTTCGGATATTTTAAAATTTGAGATGAATAATAAAATTAAAGGCGGAATTTACCATAAAATACAGATAGATTTAACTTATAATTCAAATTATATTGAAGGCTCTAAACTTACTCACGACCAAACAAGATATATTTATGAAACAAATACGATAGGAATTGAAAAAAATACGGTTAATGTGGATGATATTTTGGAAACCGTTAACCATTTCAAGTGTATAGACCTTATTATTGATAAAGCGAATTATGAACTTTCTGAACGTCTTATTAAAAATCTGCATTTTATTTTAAAAAACGGTACAAAAAGTTCATCTAACGAAAGATTTGCAGTAGGTGATTATAAAAAATATCCTAATATCGTTGGAGATATGGAAACCGTAAGACCTGAAAATGTTGCACAAGAGATGAAAAAGCTGTTAAAAGATTATAACAAGACAAAAACTAAAAACCTGACCGAAATTTTAGATTTTCATTATCATTTTGAAGCAATACATCCGTTTCAAGACGGTAACGGCAGGGTAGGACGATTGATAATGTTTAAAGAATGTCTTAAAAACAATATTGTGCCTTTCATAATAGATGATGAAATAAAATTATTTTATTATCGGGGTTTAAAGGAATGGGAAAATGAAAAAGGTTATTTGATTGACACATGCTTATGTGCACAAGATAAATTTAAATCATTTTTAGATTATTTTAAAATAGATTACCAAAAAATAAATTAAAGCTAAATATAAAAAGACTCCCAATTTTGGGAGTCCTTTTTGAAAGATATTTTGAAAAATATTAACGTTTTGAGAATTGGAATCTTTTTCTTGCTCTCTTGCGTCCGTATTTTTTACGTTCTTTAACACGAGCATCACGAGTTAATAAACCTTCTGATTTCAGAACTGATTTATATTCTTCATTAGCTTTTAACAAAGCTCTTGCGATACCGTGTTTTATAGCACCTGCTTGAGCAGTTACGCCGCCGCCAACTGTTTTAACTCTTACGTCATATTTTTCTTGATTATCGGTTAAAGCTAAAGGTCTATATACCATCATTTCTAATGCTGCACGGTTGCCGAAGTAATCAGTAAATGTTTTACCGTTAACAAAAACTCTGCCTTTGCCTTTTACAAGTTTTACAACGGCAATTGCGGTTTTTCTTCTTCCTGTTGCCATAATTTCTTTATCTGCCATTATTTAGCCTCCGTTTCATTATAAACAACAGGTTTTTGAGCAGCATGCGGATGCTCGGAGCCTGCATATACTTTTAACTTGTTGAATTGATCCTGACCTAAAGTATTGTGAGGTAACATTCCTTTTATAGCTTTTTCTAATGCTTTTGTCGGATCTTTTTCCATTAATTCTCTAAATGATGCTGATTTTAATCCGCCCGGATATCCTGTATGGTGGTAATAAATTTTATCTGTTTCTTTTTTACCCGAAACCGTAATTTTATCAGCGTTGATAATTATTACAAAATCACCTGTATCTACGTTCGGAGTATATTGTGGTTTGTGCTTTCCTCTTAAAAGATTTGCCGCTAATACTGCAAGTCTTCCTAATGTTTGACCTTCAGCATCAAGCAAATACCATTTTCTTTCTACTTCAAGAGGTTTAGCTGAATAAGTTTTCATGTGCTTTCTCTCCATTTATATTATTGTATATTACTTGTATTAGTGTCAGCCCCTCGGGGCTTATGGTCGAACCTGCTTTTGTTATATCCTTAGAGTCAAGAATTTCTTTCATTACTTCGGGGTTAAAAGAATTTCTTTCCATCCATAGGAGAGTTCCGACGATCAATCTGATCATATTGTACAAAAATCTGTCTGCAACAAAGTCTATGTATATGTAGTCGCCTTGCTTAACCGCTTGCGCTTTATACATCTTGCAAACCTTGGCAGGGTTAGTCGTTCTTGATTTCTTAAAGGCGGAAAAATCATGTTCGCCCAAAAGATACGAGAGCGACTTGTTCATCCTTTCTATATCTAAAGGATACCTTACCAACAAACAATGTTCGTCCCAGCAGCTTCTTTGAAGTCTGTTTGCAATAACATATCTGTAATGTCTTGCAACGGCACTTTTTTGTGCGTGAAACGATTTCTCGACTTTTTTTAATCCTTTAACGCTTATTGTGTTTGGCAATAAACCGTTTAATGAATTAATGAACTTACTCGGGTTTAGTTCAAGCTCCGTATCAAAATGGGCTGTCTGCCCTTTTGCATGAACTCCGGCATCGGTTCTGCCTGAGAATATTGTTTTGATTTTTGTTTTTGTCAAGGTACTGATTGCTTTTTCCAGTTCATCCTGTATTGTTATAACGGGCTTATTGCTGTTAGGCATTTTTTTTGGCTGCTTTTGACTGCCTGCGTATGATGTACCGATGTACTCTATTTCAATCAGGTATCTTTGCATTATACTAATTGAATTAAAGCCATTTCTACACCGTCGCCGCGTCTTGGCGGTAAGTGATATATTCTTGTATATCCGCCGTTTCTTGTTTCATATTGTTTTCCGATTTCGGAAAATAATTTTCTCAAAACGGTTTGAGGTTTTAATTTTTTACCCTCTTGCAAAGCATCAAATACTTCGCCTGTTTTTGAGTCTACATATTTCTTTGTTTCAACATTGAATATGTATTTAGCAGCTTGTCTTCTTGCATGTAAATCGCCCCTTTTTGCAAGAGTGATTATTTCTTCGGCATAAGGTTTTAATGCTTTTGCTTTAGAAATAGTTGTTTTGATTTCGCCATGTAAGAACAGTTCTGTTGCTAAAGATCTCAACAAGGCATTTCTTTGGTCTTGCGGTCTTGAGAGTCTGTTTCTTGTGCATTGGTGTCTCATTTTTATTTATCCTTTTAATTAAACTTCTTCAAGTTCAACACCCTCGGGGTTCGGTTGAAGTTCCAAACCTACTTGGTGTAATTTTTCTATTACTTCATCGGAAGATTTTTTACCGAAGTTTTTAATATTCAATAAATCGTGTTCCGATTTTTTAAGTAATTCAGCTAAAGAGTTAATGCTTGCTCTTTTTAAGCAGTTATAAGCTCTTACTGATAACTCTAAGTCTTCAATAGATATACTTGGTGCTTGAGCTTCTTCTTCAACTTCTTCAACTACATGCTGATTAGGAAGAACTGCAGGCTGACCTGTGATTGAAGCTATTTGCATAAAGTGTTCTATTAATAAATTTGCTGCTTGACTTAAAGCACTTGATACATCAATACTTCCGTTTGACCAGATTTCAAGAGTTAATTTATCATAGTCGATAACGTCGCCTACACGTGTATTTTCAACATTGTAGCTTACTCTTTTAATCGGCATAAATGAAGCATCGATAGGTAATAAGTCTATCGGAATATTACCTTTATTTTCTTTAAGAACGTCAACGGTTCTGTAGCCTTTACCTGTTTCAACGGTAATATCAGCAGAAATGCTTCCGCCCTCTGATATTGTACAAATCAACCAATCAGGGTTAACAACTTTAACACCTGCAGGTAATTGCAAGTCGCTTGCTAAAACAGGTCCGGGTCTATCGATATCTAATCTTAAATGCTGCGGGTCTTTATCTTCTGTTTTAATTGTTAAACCTTTTAAGTTTAACATAATATCAATAGCATCTTCTACGATACCGGGGATTGAAGTATATTCGTGAGTAATACCTTCAATTCTTATTGATGTAACAGCAGCACCCTCTAAAGATGATAATAAAACTCTTCTTAAAGCGTTACCGATTGTTGTACCAAAACCTTTTTCCAATGGTTCTACTACGAATTTACCGTATTGTGAACCGTCTGATGAGGTTGTTGTATTTATACATTTAATTTTCAATTCCATTATAATTATCTCCTACAATTATTTAGAATAATACTCGATTACAAGTTGTTCTTTAAGTTCAGGGTCTAATTCTTCACGCTCGGGGATTCTGTCAAAAGTAACTTTCATAGCTTCTTTATCAATAGTAATCCAAGCGGGAGCTAAAGCCAAATCTATTGAATCTGAAACAGATTTAACAAATTCACTGCTTGATGATTTAAATGTGATAACATCTCCTGCTTTAACGGTGAATGACGGAATATCAACTCTTTTACCGTTAACAAGAACATGACCGTGATTAACGATTTGTCTTGCTTGTTTTCTTGTAATCGCAAAACCTGTTCTGAATAGAATGTTATCAAGTCTTGATTCTAAAAGCTGAAGAAGTACGGTACCTGTAACACCTTTGCTTCTTGAAGCTTCATTGTAGTATCTAACGAATTGTTTTTCGCTTAATAAATATGTTAAGCGGATTTTTTGCTTTTCATTCAAGTGAATAGCATATTCTGAAAGCTTTTTTCTTGCGGCACCATGCTGACCGGAAGCGTTTTGTCTTAAGGACGAAACCAGCTTTCTGTTTGATAAATCCGTAACTCCGTAGTTACGAAATAATTTATTTGATGGTCCTGTATACTTAGCCAATTTATGACTCCTTACTCTTATTATACTCTACGTCTTTTTGGAGGACGGCAACCGTTATGCGGGATAGGTGTTACGTCCTTAATTAATGTAATTTCGAGTCCTGCAGCTTGAATAGCTCTTATAGCTGTTTCTCTGCCTGAACCCGGTCCTTTTATGTAAACTTCTACTTTTTTCATACCTTGGTCAATTGATTGCTTAGCAACCTTTTCTGCCGCAGATTGTGCTGCAAACGGTGTGCCTTTTCTTGCACCTTTAAAACCGCAGCCACCTGCTGATGCCCAAGCAATAGCGTTACCTTGAGTATCTGTTGAAGTTACGATTGTATTATTAAAGGTTGATTGTATATGTACAACACCTTGTAATACATTCTTTTTTTCTTTCTTTTTTGTTTTTACGGGTCTAGCCATTGTTTATATTACTCCTTCAATTATTTCTTGCCGGCGATTGGGCCTGTTTTCTTACCACGTCTTGTTCTAGCATTTGTTTTTGTTCTTTGTCCTCTTACGGGAAGTTTACGTCTGTGACGCATACCTCTGTATGAGTTAATTTCGCTTAATCTCTTGATGTTTAAAGATTCTTCTCTCCTTAAATCACCTTCGATTGTGTAATGTGAGATTTCATCTCTCAATTTTTTGATGTTGTCATCTGTTAAATCGTCTGTTCTTAAATCTTCGGATATACCGCAAGCTGCTAAGATTTTAGCGCTTCTTGCCGGTCCTATTCCGTAGATATAGGTCAATGCGATTATCATTCTTTTATTACGAGGTAAATCTACCCCCGCAAGTCTTGCCATAGTCTCTCCTTTTGTTTATGTTTTACTTTGATTGTTTTATTTTTTTTGTTTCCCGCTCGTTACGGGTTTTTTCTTCCTCGGGCTCGGGTGCAGCGGCACCTTTAAAGTTTGGTCTTTATTTATACTTAATTCAACTTTAAACCGGCTCTGCCGGCCGTCCGCAATTTAGCTGTCTTGAAATTGCTTTTCGCTCGGTCTGATTGCTCGTTCGGCTTCCGCCTTGTACTCGCTTCCGCCCTCGCTTACCGGGTTTGCTTCACTCCACCCGTCCGCAATTTCGCTGTCTTGAAATTCCTGTTCGCCCAACCCGAGCAAACTCGCTTTAAAACCTTCGGTTTTTCGCTCGTTACGGGTTGTTGCTCCCTCGGGCTCGCTCGCTTTCGCTCGACTTAGCCCTGCGGAATTTCGCTCAGCCCTGTCTTTGTTTATGTTTCGGGTTTTCGCAAATTATTGCTACTCTGCCTTTTCTTTTTATTACTTTGCATTTATCGCAAAGCGGTTTTACTGATGCTCTGACTTTCATGACTTTTTCCTTTATAGTTATCTGTTATTATTTCTTCCTGACTTTATGCCGTCTTTATTTTAATCTGTATGTTATTCTGCCTCTTGTTAAGTCGTAGGGGGTCATTTCTACTTTAACTTTATCTCCGGGTAATATCTTTATGAAATTTTTTCTTATTTTCCCTGAAATATGTGCTAATATTTCGTGCCCGTTTTCCAATCCGACTCTAAACATTGCGTTCGGCAGTGATTCTATTATCGTTCCTTCAAATTCGATTACGTCTTTTGACATTTTATCCTCATTTTATTGTCATAAAAATATAGTACATGTTAAATTTTTCAAATCAAGTCCTTTTTTTCTTGTATACTTTATTTTTTGGCATGTTTTTTATGAAAAATTATTAATTGTTTTTATAAACTTAAGATATAAACAACATTTACAATATTCTATAAAGTCCGTTAATTAATGTTCATTCTGCCGATTTGTAAATTTTTCTTAACACCTTAATGTTTTTTATGATTAAAAAAACAATAAACAGATTGCTATTTTTTCTTTCAGCGTGATACCATTAAAATGTAATTATGAAAAATTTTTTTAGAATATTTTTAATAAATTTAATACTATTTATTCTTTTTATTTTTTTGGCTGAGGGTATTGTTTGGACATGTGAAAATCTGAGAATGAAAGCTCACCATGAAAAATATATCGGTGTTTGGCCTATTCCTTTCCACCCCGGAGTGAAACCTTTTCAGATGGACATAGATTATTATCCTAATATAAAAGAAGGCTGGGGCAGAGAAACAGAAGGATTAAATTATAAGAAACCTCCTATTGTTGTTTTCGGATGTTCTTATGTTTACGGTTATCTGTTAAATAAAGATCAAACTTTTACTTATAAATTGGCTCATAAATCTAAACGCCCCGTATACTCAAGAGCATATCAGGGATGGAGCATTCAACATATGCTTTATCAGGTAAGACAAAATAAATTTTATAAATATGTTCCGGAACCTGAATATGCTATCTATGTCTTAATGCATGACCACTTTAGAAGACTTTATTCTATTAATTTTTTATCAGGGCATCTTCTAAATGAAGAACAAAATTTGCGGTATAAATTAAAGAATGGAAAGTTAATTCAAATAACTAATTCTAATCCTGTTTTAAATTTCATAAAACGCTCCTATGTTATTAATAAATTTCATCAAGTTTATGTAAATAATGTTATTTTAAGCCCTAAAAATTATGATAATTATTCAAAATTTGTTTTGGAGCATTTTATTGAAAGCAAACAAGAAATGCAAAAACATTGGAAAAATACAAAATATATAGTTTTATATTACGATCCTTTGTATAATGAGGATAAGTTTACAAAATCTTTGGAAGATAACGGATTTGAAGTGATAGATATTCAAAAACTGACCAATGTTGATTTGTATGATGACAAATATAAAATAAGTGACGGGCACCCAAATGAAAAGGCTTGGGAACTGATAAGCGATAAACTGATAAAACAACTTAATTTGTAGGAACGGATTTTGAAAAAAATTTTTATAATAATTATTAATATCATTTTTATTATAGGTTTATTTTTTCTTATTGATTACGGAATTTATAGACACTATACAGAAATTTTTTATAATGACCATCCAAAATCAACTCCTATTCAAGGCTTCAAGTATATGTCCTTTCATCCGCCGTATATGGAAAAATTAAACGGGTATTTTAAAGGTGGTAATAATATATATGAAGGCAGAGCCCCTGTAGGAGAAGAATATACTAAACCTCCTATTGTTATTTTCGGATGTTCGTACGCTTACGGGCAATATTTAGAACCTAATCAAACATTTAGTTATAAACTTTCAAAACTGACTCAAAGACCTGTTTATAACAGAGCTCTCCCGGGAGCCGGTTTCCCTTTTATGTATTTTCAAACTACTTCTGATGCTTTATATAATGAAGTTAAAGCTCCTAAAGATGTAATTTATGTTATGATTAGTCATCATTGGATTCGGTCTTTATTATATTATTTTGATGTTTTGGATATTTTTGATATGCCTCACTACCGTTTAAAAAACAATAAATTAATTTTGGATAATTATGACGGTATAATTTTTAATTTTATTAAATCTACATATCTTGCTAAACATTTGAACCATATTTGGGCATTTAATTATGTCAATAATCCAAAAAACAAAGATAAAATTGTTGATATGGCAGTTTTTTATTTTATTCAAAGCAGAAAAGAGATGGAAAAACGATGGAATAAAAAAATTAATTTTACAATTATCTTATATAATGATTATAATATTTTGTATAAAGACGAATTAACAAGAAAACTCAAAGAAAACGGGTTTAATGTAATCAATACGGATGATTTAACCAAGGAAGATTTAAAAAATGATAAGTATATTATGAAAGAAAATAATCATCCGTCTGAAAAAGCTTGGGACCTTTTAGTTCCGCTTATTATTGATAAAGGATTATTAGAATGAAGAAAATATATAGTATATTGATAATAATTTTATTTTGTTTAATGATGTTTTTTGCTTTTGATTATTTGCAATATAAAAAAGATTGTAAAACATATATTACTCTGGATAAATACAATTTAAATCCTCCTAGAAAATACAGCAATTATCTTTTTGGTAATATTGGATATACTATTAGTTCATTAAAATACTTGTCAAAAAAAAATTTTAGGAAAAATTTTGCAAATTCTGATGATAATAAAAAACCCCCGATTATACTTTTTGGATGTTCTTTTACGTATGGAACCATGTTAGAAGATAATCAAACTTTTAGTTATAAATTATCAAAATTAACAAAAAGAAATGTATACAATTATGCACTTGAAGCATGCGGAATACAACATATGTACTATTTTCTTTCCAATAAAAAATTTTACAAAAATATTTCTTCTGCTTCTTACCCCCCCCCATATGTAATTTATGTATATATCCCATCCCATCTTCAAAGACTTACCAGCAACATTTTTCCTAACAGTTTATCTTCAAACGGATGTATTGTACTTTATACTTTAAAAGATAATAACTTAAAGTTGAAAAAAATGCCGTCCTTTTTATTTAGATCTTTTTTAATTAAAAAAATTTTTTATTTGATTGATAAAAAAAATAATAAAATGACTATTGAAAATAATTATAAAAAATTTATATTAGCAAATGAATTATTTTTACAAAGTAAAAAACAATTAGAAAAACGCTACCCGAATATAAAGTTTGTAATTTTAAAATATAACGTGGAAAATAATTGGGAAGATGGTTATGAAATGCCGTTTATGTGGGATGTTTTAAAAAAAGAAGGTTTTATTGTTATAGATAGTAAAGATTTGATAGGAAGAAAATTTAAGTATAATTCAGAAGATTCGGTACAAGACGGATATCACCCGTCAGAAAAAGCTTGGGACTTATTGGTTCCAAAACTTGTTAAAAAATTAAATTTATAATTTCACAATGATAAACAATAATTAAATAGTTAATAAATAAAAAATAAAAATATTATGAAATCTGATATTTCGTTTCTATTTCATTAGCTTCAACCATAAGCCTCGTAACTCGGGCATAGCCCTCAAACAGACGAGGCTTTGATGTTGTTTCAGCAAATGAACTCACGAAACTACATATATGCTTTCATAATATTTTTATTTTTTTATTAATTTTATTATTATTTTTATATGTTTTAAAAATTAAATATGAAATCTGTTGTATATTTCCTCAATATTCTTAAGATAGTCTTCAATATTAAAGCAGTCTTTTATCTCTTTTTCGTTGAGTATTGAAGTAACTTCTTTATCGCTTAAAAGATTATTTAGAAAACTCCCGTTGTTATTAAAAGCGTCAAGAGCATTCCTTTGAACCATTTTATATGCTTCTTCTCTTAATAGTCCTTTATCGCAAAGACTTAAAAGGACTTTCTGCGAAAATACAATTCCGCCGAATAAATTAGTATTTTTAAGCATATTTTCTTTATGTACAACAAGATTTTTAATTGTATCATTTAATCTGTTCAACATATAATCAATTAAAATTGTTGTATCGGGGAAAATAATTCTTTCAACGCTTGAGTGTGAAATATCACGCTCGTGCCAAAGCGGAATATTTTCCAGTGCAGCTATAGAATTAGACCTTACAACACGGGCAAGTCCCGATAAATTTTCACCTGAAATAGGGTTTTTCTTATGGGGCATAGCTGATGAACCTTTTTGCCCAGAGCTGAAACCTTCTTCAACTTCTAAAACTTCTGTTCTTTGAAGATGTCTCAGTTCAACTGCAATTTGTTCTATAACGCTTGCAATAACAGCCAAAGACTGTATATATCGGGCATGGATATCACGTGCAATAACTTGGGTTGAAAATGTGGCAGGTTTTAATCCTAAAGCTTCACAAGCCAATTTTTCGATTTTCGGGTCAATATTTGAATAAGTTCCAACGGGGCCCGATATTTGACCGACTCTTGCTTCTTCCAAAATATATTCAAAATTTCTTTTAGCTCTTTCAAATAAATCAAGCCATCCGCAAAGCTTAACTCCAAAAGTCATAGGTTCTGCGTGAACCCCGTGCGAACGCCCGATACATATTGTATTTTTATGTTCTTTTGCTTTTTCTTTAACGGTTTTATGAATTTCATCCAAATCTTTTAATATAATTTTGCCCGCGTCTTTCATTTGAAGAGCTAAAGCTGTATCTATAACGTCGGAACTTGTCATTCCCATATGTATATAATGGGAATTTTCTCCGACATTTTCGTTAACATTTGTCAGGAATGCAATAACATCATGACGTACTTCTTTTTCAATTTCGTCAATACGTTCAACGGAGAATGAAGCTTTTTCTGTAATATCTTTAAGGGCACTGTCAGGAATTTTTCCAAGCTTATTATAAGCTGTGCATACCGCCAATTCGACATCAAGATAGTATTTAAATTTACAATTAAGCTCCCAAATTCGCTTCATTTCTTCTCTTGAATATCTTTCAATCATGCTTCTTCCTTTTTCAATTATTTTATTTTACAATAACACAATAAAGAGTTCAAGAAAGGCTAAAGGAAAGCTATGGCAGAAAAACAACCGTTTTTTTACGATATTACTTTAAGAGACGGAAATCAGTCTTTAAAAAAACCATGGAATACAGCGGAAAAAGAAATAATATTTAACCACCTTGCAGAACTTAAGGTTCAAGGAGTGGAAGTAGGTTTTGCCGCAGCTTCCGAAATGGATTATGAAGCGTGCTCGCATTTAGCTCGGATTGCTCCTGACAATATTGTTATTTCCGCACTGGCAAGATGTGTGGAAAACGATATCAATAAGGCGGCGGAGTCTATAAAAGATGCCGCTAAAAAAAGAATTCATACTTTTATTGCGATGAGTCCTTTTAATATGCAATATGTTTTAAATAAAACCCCCGAACAAGTCAGAAATCAGGCAATAGAGGCTGTAAAGTATGCAAGAAAATTAATGGGGCAAAATGGTGAGGTTCAATTTTCGGTTGAACACTTTGGTGATTGCCATGAGAATATAGATTTTGTTATTGACACTCTTAAAGAAATAGTAAATGCCGGTGCAAATGTTATTAATTTACCTAATACGGTAGAAAGAACACGTCCTAAAAAATTTATTAATCTGGTGGAAAAAGTATATAATGCACTGCCAAAAGATATAATAATTTCCGTACACAATCATAACGACTTAGGCATGGCAACAGCAGTAACCGTAGAAAGCTATTTTGCCGGTGCCATTCAATTGGAATGTGCTTTAAACGGACTTGGTGAGCGTGCGGGAAATACAAATATGTATGAAGTTGCAGTTGCTTTGCATAATTCAGGTGTTAATGTACCGTTAAATCTGTCTAAAATATATGAACTGGCTCTTACGGTGTCTGATATGTCGGGTGTAAAAATATATGAAAAAGCACCTTTGATAGGTCCTGATGCATTGGCACACAGAAGCGGTATACATCAAGACGGTGCAATTAAAACAAAAGATATGGAAAAAGGTGCTTATAGACCTATACATCCTTCTTTAATAGGAAGAAAAGATGATGAAAAACTCGGCTTTACTTCTCAATCGGGTAAAACTGCAATATTTGAAATTATTACGGAAGCGGGTTATCCGATTACTATTATGGAAGCGGCAAGAATTGCACCTATTGCAAAAGAAACCGCGGAAAAAATCGGAGAACTCTCTACTCGCAATATTATTGACATTTATAATAACAATGTCCTTAATGTTAAAGGGCCTTTCAGACTTGCAAATGTTGAAAAAATTACTCATGATAATGTTAAACTTAATTTCTTTTATAATGAAAAAGAATTTAATATTGAAATATCAGGAAACGGCCCTGTTGATGCTTGCATAAAAGCTATTCAAAAAGCAGGCTTCAAGTGTGAGTTTTTAAATTATGAACAAAAAGCACTAAATATGGGTTCAGATGCTTCCGCTATGTCTATTATGTACTTTAAAACCCCATCGGGGCAGACAATTATTTCAAGAGCCTGTGATGAAAGTACCGTTCAGGCAAATATTAAAGCTATATTTAACGGATTAAACATTATTGAAAACCTTTATAACCAAAAAGGCTAAAATATGAAAAAAATTATTTCATCAATAATAATTTTAAATTTATTATTAAGCTATTCATTACCTGCATTTGCTTTTACTGCTCCCCATCTTATAACAAATGAAAAAATAATAGATTTAATTCAAACCGAAAATATTGTTTCACAAGATGTAGAAAAACAACTCAAATCAGCCATAACAAAAGTATACGGTGAAAATCAGACTGAAGAAATCTATATAAATATTTTAAAAATAATAAAAGATACAAGATTAAAACGCAGTCCCAAGTTAAAAGAGGAAGATTTAAACCGTCCCGATGACTGGTATAAAGACGAAATAATATATATGTATTACGTTGATCGTTTTGGTGTAGATGATGATATGAGCCCTAATACATTTAAAAAATCGGTTAAAATGCTCAGATATCTTAAAACGTTAGGTGTAACGACAATATATATGCTTCCTTTTGAAGATTCTCCTATGCTGGATGCGGGGTTTGATGTTAAAAACCCAAGAGATGTAAGAAAAGATTTAGGCGGGATGAATGAGTTTATTCAATTTATTACCGAAGCTAAACGTCAAGGGTTTAAAATTAAGGCAGATTTGGTTTTGAACCATTTTTCCGATAAACATGAATGGTTTGAAAGCCTGAAAAAGGGTGATTTAGATAAATTAAATTATTTTGTTGTTTCCGAAACCGAACCTCAAAGGACTGTATATAAAGATGAAAAACTCGGTTATATTGCGGAATACAAAGAGCCGAGCGGAAAAATCTCAAAAAGACGTTTGATTTTTCCTGAAATTACCGATTCTCATTACAGAAAAGAAACTATCAACGGAAAAGATTATTATTTTTATCATACTTTTTATCCTTTTCAGCTTGATATAAATTGGCAAAACCCTCAAGTGTTATATTATAACCTTGAAACTATCGCTTTTTGGGCAAATTTAGGAATTGATATATTCAGGTTAGACGCTATCCCGTATTTAATAAAGGAGGAAGGAACAACAGGTGAAAATAACCCAAAAACCCACGAGCTTATTAAAATTTTAAGTACATTTTTACAAGAAACGGCACCTCGTTCCGTTATGCAAGCTGAAGCATGCCAGCCTCCCAAAAAAGTAATAAATTATTTCGGGCAGGAACGTAAAATAGACGTTAATATTGACAATAAAACAAAAGAATTAACAAGAACAAATGAAATGCAGATTGCATATCATTTTCCTTACATGCCCGCGATATGGGCTACTGTGGTATCGGGAGACAGTTCATACTTTTGGCAGATACATAATAAGACTCCGCAAATTCCCGAAAGTGCTTCTTGGGCTATGTTTTTAAGAGTACATGATGAATTGACTCTTGAAATGGTTAACCAAAGAACAAGAGAATTAATTTTTGAAGAATTAGCCGACAAAGGTGCTGAATTTAGAAAAGGTTTCGGAGTCAGCGGAAGAATGGCTAATTTCCTTGATAATAATGTTGACCGTATTAATATGACTTTTGCAATATTACTTTCTTTAAAAGGTATTCCCATTATTTATTACGGTGATGAAATCGGCAGTCAGAATAATTTTTCTTATGCAAAACGCTGGGCAAAAATAAGAGAAAGGTTAAGCAGAAATAAAGATGCTGAAATGCTTTCGTATTTTGACAGCAGAGATATTCACAGAAATGCAATTCAGCGTAATGTATTTTACAGGGCAATTGATATGCCTAATTCTTTTAAAGGTAAAATATTCAAAAATGTTAAAAGGCTTATAGAAGTCAGAAAAAATTACCCTACAATGTCAAGGGGTGATTTTATTGAAGTTAAATCAAGTAAACCTCAGGTATTTACATATTTAAGATTGGGAAAATTTGATAAAATATTGATTGTTAATAATTTGTCGGATTACAGATTATATGCGGAATTAGATTCTAATTTGTTTAATTTTTCAGATAATGAAGTTGAAATGACGGAACTTATAACAAAAGAAAAAAAGATATTTCAGGTTGAAAATAAAAAATTAATAATAAAACTAAAGCCCTATGAAACAATGTGGCTGAGTTTTAAGTAGTTTACAAAAATTTATAATTTCTAAAGTTAAAAATTTTTATGCCGACATGATAAGTATGACTGAAGGTGTAAGTAATAATTCAAATATAGAAACGTATAAGTATAATAATCCTGAATTGAGCAAATATGACTCTGACGGAGATGGAACTCTGTCTGTTTTTGAAATGAACAATATTTCAGATGAAAGTGGTATTGATATACTTTTGAATGATTTAAATATTCAAACTCAAAAAGATATTCAAGGTCAGGATATTGATTTTTTAGAAAATAAATTAAGTTCCGTAAAAGAGGAACAAGGATTATTTAGTTCGGCTTGGAATAAGTTAAAATGCATAACAGGTATAGGTTCAAGCACAAAAAAATGTGAACAGGCGATACAAGATTATAAAAACGGCAAAATATCTTATGAAGAAGCTGATTCAATTATTTCAGGTTTTTCACAAAAACAAAAAAATTCCGTAAATTTAGTAGCTAATATTGCAACAGGGGTTGCAGCGGTAGCGGTGGTCGGTTCGGCTTTTCTGACAGGCGGACTGTCATTAGGAGTTGTGGCAGGAGCTGCGGCAGTCGGCGGAGCAACAAAAGCCGGTATTAAGTTTTTAGACAGAGCAACAAACAAAAAAACGGGTGATGCTCTTGATGCGAAACAAATTACAAAAGATGTACTGACGGGAGCTGTTGACGGTGCGGTATCTGTTGCAACGATGGGTATAGGAGCAACAACTGTTACAGCCAAAACGGTTGCCGAACAAACATTAAAAGAAACTATAAAAAAGGGTGCTATAGCAGGGGCTGAAGCCGGTGCTATATCAGGTGCCGTTACCGGTGCGAGTGATTACACAATTGAAGCTGCTTTAGAAGAAGATGTTCAATTTAATATTGGTGATTTAGCTTCCGCAACAATTACAACGGCTGCGGGCGGAGCTCTTGCCGGCGGTGTTATGGGCGGAGTAAGTTCAGGGCTGCAATATAGAGCTCAATATAAAGCTATTACTAAAGATTTATCAAAACAAGCTGATCGCCTGCATAAAAGTTATGAACAAAATATTGATGAAGCTACTCGGCAAATTAAAGAGCAATTTGGTGATGATGTAGAAATTACTGGCAGACCTAAAAGTGAAGAATCTACTTTTGATAAATTACTTAGTAAATTCAAAAAAGGGAAGCTGAATTCTTTAACGGATGATGCATGTACCGATGCTATCGGTGACGGACTCGGTACAAGAATACAAATGACAAGCCTGACTCCCGAACAATCAAGAAGTATTATTAATGCAGGTTTAAAGGACTCAGGATATACCTATGATGATTTTATTAAATATATATCAGGTGATTTATCGGGTTTTGATGATACCGCACAAGCTTCTTTAAAACAATTAAGCTCAAGTGTTATTGATTCTTTAAAAGAATCTCAAAATAAAGAAGTTTTTGAAGCTCTTATCGACGGTATTAAAAATAATAACAAATTCTATATAACAGAACTTAATAACTATGGAGATGATATTTCATCATACTTTACAAAATCACAGCTTGAAGAAATTGCCAGAGTTTATGAAGATGTAACTAAAAATAAATTAACTATTGTTACGAAATTTGATGAAGCATATGCACAAGCTCAGCCAAAGTATAAGGTTGATAAGGAAGGTAATTTTACTTGTGAAACTAAAACTGCGATATTAAAAAATAAAGGTTCGATGAAAGATTCAGGATATACTTCAACTCAGTTAAATACAGTACATAAATTTAATGATACATCACAAGGTTTAGGCGAACTTCAATTAAGAGGTACCGAAGTAAATTCTTTTGCCGATATAGAACATATTCCTTATGATATAAGGCAAGGAAAAATTACTGCCGCAGATACAAAATATGCTGATGTATATTCAACCATAAAAAGTTTATCGCCTGAAAGTTATGCAAGTTATAATTCTTATTTAACTAAAGTTTATGACTGGCTCAGGTTAAAAGAACTCGGTATTAGCTTGCCTGAACCCGCCTTAACAGGTACATTTTTAACAACTAAAGGAAAAGATATTTCTTCTGATGTTATCAAATTACTCTCGAAAGATGCTTTATTAAAATATGCACATTAGCAAAAAAATTTATTTATTAACGTTATTATGATAAAATGAGGAATGTAAAAATGGACAGAATAAATAACAATAAGTCATTTTCAAACATACAAAATAATAATGGAAAACCTAAATTGCTTGATAAAGAAGCCAGAATGAATATTCTTATACCTAAATCTCAGGAAGCTTTTGCTCAAATTGTTTCGGCTCAAGTGCCTGAAAATGGTTCATTTAGAAATGTTTTTGTAACTTTAGGTTTGCCTGAATCTCAAAATGAAGCAATTTTATCAGTTGAACAAAGTTCTAAAGCCCCTAAAACTTTAAGAAATTTGCTTTTAGGTGTTAAACATCAAGATAGAGACAGATTATTTTCTGTTTATTTAAAACAAAATTGTTCTAAAGATGAAATTTTGAAATACCTTAATGATAAATCAAATAATGATTTGATAAAAAAAACAATTCAGGAATTGTCAGATAAGACTGATGATTATTATTCAACTTTATAATAAAAAAGACCTCTAATGAGGTCTTTTTTATTTTATTTATCCGCAATTTCGATTTCTTGGATTTTGCTTCATTTCTGCCCTGTCATTCGCTGTGCTTTGCACCCGCTCATTTCGGGCATTCATTACTTCGAGCTTCGCTCTACGCAAAATCCGCTATTCCTTTGTATATTCAGCGTCGATTACGTCATCATCATTTTTATTTGAAGCTGATTGTTCCGATTGAGCACTTTCAGAGTTTGCACTTTGAGCACCTTCTTGTTGAACTTGAGAATATGCTGCTTGAGAGATTGCAAACATTGTTTGCTGCAATTCTTCCGATAATTTTTTGATTTCATCGGCAGATTTATTTGTATTTAAAGCTTCTTCAAGAGCTTTCTTCTGTTCATCAAGTTTTGTTTTATCGTTTTCTGCGATTTTGCCTTCAAAGTCTTTAACGATTCTTTCTGCAGAACTGATTAAGCCGTTAGCATTATTCCTGATTTCAGCTTCTTCTTTATGTTTTTTATCTTGTTCTGCATTAGCTTCAGCTTCTTTAACCATTCTGTCAATATCTTCTTCCGATAGGTTAGAAGAATTTGTGATGGTTATTTTTTGTTCTTTATTTGTAGCTTTATCTTTAGCAGATACATTAACAATACCGTTAGGGTCAATATCAAAAGTAACTTCAATTTGAGGAATACCTCTCATAGCGGGAGCAATCCCTTCAAGTCTGAACATACCTAAAGATTTATTATCTTTAGCCATCGGTCTTTCACCTTGAAGAACGTGTATATCAACTGCGGTTTGGTTGTTTTCTGCCGTAGAGAATACCTGTGATTTAGAAACGGGAATAGTTGTATTTCTCGGAACTAAAGGAGTTAAAACACCGCCTAAAGTTTCAATACCTAAAGTTAAAGGAGTTACATCAAGTAAAACGATATCTTTAACTTCACCGGCTAAAACACCCGCTTGAATAGCGGCACCAACTGCAACAACTTCATCAGGGTTAACAGATTGGTTAGGATCTTTACCTGTATATTCTTTAACTAAAGCTTGAACAGCAGGAATACGTGTTGAACCTCCTACCAATACAACTTCGTTTATTTCACCTTTTGATAAGTTTGCTTGTTCTAAAGCATCCGCTACAGGTTTTTTGCATCTTTCAAGTAAATCATGACTTAATTCTTCAAATTTTGCTCTTGATAAAGTCATATCTAAATGTTTTGGTCCGTTTGCATCTGCTGTAATAAACGGTAAATTGATTGTTGTTTCAACAACGGAAGAAAGTTCGCATTTAGCTTTTTCTGCAGCTTCTTTTAATCTCTGCATAGCTTGTTTATCATTTCTTAAATCTATTCCTTCTTGTTTTTTGAATTCATCAACTAACCAATCCATAATTTTTTGGTCGAAATCATCACCGCCTAAGTGAGTATCCCCTGATGTTGATAAAACTTCATGAACACCGTCGCCGATTTCAAGAACGGATACATCAAAAGTACCGCCGCCTAAGTCAAATACCAATACTTTTTCGGTTTTTTCTTTTTCTAATCCGTATGCTAAAGCAGCTGCCGTAGGTTCGTTTACGATACGAAGTACATCTAACCCTGCGATTTTACCTGCGTCTTTTGTTGCTTGTCTTTGTGCGTCATTAAAATATGCGGGAACAGTTATAACTGCTGATGTTACTTTTTCTCCCAAGTAGTTTGAAGCATCGTCTGCTAATTTTCTTAAAATCATTGCTGATATTTCTTGCGGAGTATAGTCTTTACCGTCAATATTCTTTTTGTAATCTTCACCCATATGACGTTTAATTGAAATAATTGTCTTATCAGGGTTTAATATTGCTTGACGTTTTGCTAATTGACCTACAAGTTTTTCACCTGTTTTTGAAAAGCCTACAATTGAAGGTGTTGTTCTTGAACCTTCTGCGTTTGCTATAACGGTTGGTTTACCGCCTTCCATGACTGCTACAACAGAGTTTGTTGTACCTAAGTCAATACCTATTGTTTTTGCCATATTTTTATCTCCATTTCTGTATTATTTTTCCAACTATATTTTTTATAACATCATTTTTCAAGTTTCTTAAAAAAATAAACAAAAAATTAATATTTCAAAAATTTAATGAATAATATTATAATAATTATTATGAATATAATTGAAAAACTTAAACATGAAGTAATAATATCGGTTCAGGCTATGCCTGATGAACCTTTGTATGATGAAGCTGCACTTACCGCAATGATGAAATCGGTTATTAATGGGGGTGCAAAAGGGTTAAGGCTTGCAGGTGCAAGAGATGTTAAAAATGCAAAAAAACTTTTTGATGTTCCTGTTATAGGTTTAACTAAGCCTGATAAATTACCTGAAAATTGGAGGGAAATTGTTTATATAACTCCGACTTTAAAAGAAGTTGACGAGTTAATAAAAGCAAATGCTGATATTATAGCGGCTGACGCAACGCAAAGACCAAGACCGAAAGAGAGTTTAGAGGAAATTTTAAAATATATAAAAGAAAATAACAAACTTGCCATGGCTGATATTTCTACATTTGAAGAAGGTATAAATGCAAGAAAACTCGGGTTTGATATGGTTTCAACAACACTATCGGGGTATACTCAAAATTCGCCTATGGCAAACAATATTCCCGATTTTGAATTACTTTCAAAACTAACAAAAGAACTTGATTGCCCCGTAATACTTGAAGGAAGAATATGGGAGCCTGAAGAAGTTGACAAAGCCTTTGAACTTGGGGCACACAGCGTTGTAATCGGTTCAGCTGTTACACGTCCCCAATTAATAACAAAAAGATTTTGTGAAAGGAACAAATGAAAAAAATATTAGCTATAGATGCGGGAGGTACAAAAATAACCTGTGCCGTTATTAATGAAAACGGAAATTTTTTAACTGAAATTGAAAAATATCAAACTCCAAAAAAAATAGATGAATTGATTTCTTTATTTAAAACAATAATTTCCAAACACGAAAATAATATTGATATGACTGCCTTTGCAACAGCAGGTGCCGTAAATATAACCAATACAAAAGTAGATTCTTCTACTCCTAATATGCCGTCAGGTTATAATGAGCTTGATTTTTCTCAGCTCAGTAACAAACCCGTATTTGTGGAAAATGACGCCAATGCGGCTGCTTGGGCTGAATACAAAATAGGTGCCGCACAAGGTGAAGATAATACAATAACAATAACTTTAGGTACGGGTGTCGGCGGAGGGTTTATTGTAAATGGCAGACTACTGCGAGGTAAATCAGGCAGAGCCGGTGAAGTCGGAAGTATGAAAATTAACGGGCAAAAAAGAATTTGCACTTGCAACAGATTTGATTGCTGGGAAAGTTATGCTTCAGGTTCCGGGCTTAAAAAAACTTCCGAACAAATTGCAAAAACTGATAATATATTTAAATCAAGCATTTTTAATACAAAAAAATTCGAAGATATTACTACTTACGATATTATTGACGGACTTAATCAAAATGATGAATATTCAAAAAAAGTTTTTGATATTTGGAAGCAGGACTTGATAGTGGGTTTAATAAATATAACGAATATTTTTGACCCTGAAAGTATTATAATTTCAGGTGGTATGGGGAAATTTATAAATACCGATGAAATTCAAAATGCAATAAATAGTGAAATTGTAGTATCTCCGGTTAAGATAAAGCTTGCTAAAGCGGGAAATTATTCGGGCATGATTGGGGCTGCACTTTTGGCATGCCAAAAATTTTAACTTACGCTATAATAGTCTGAGTGAGGTTTTTATGAAAATTGTATTAAATATTTTATGTTTAATTTTGACTGTATTTTGCATTTATTTTCCGTTTTCGTATTTCCATAAAGAAGCGGATACAAAAGAAGTTAAAGTAAGTCATATATTGGTAAATACACAGCAAGAAGCTTTAAATATCCGTAAAGAAATAACCGAAAATAAAAAATCTTTTGAACAAATGGCTAAAGAAAATTCTTTATGCGAATCAAAAGAAGACGGCGGTAATATAGGCTATAATATGAGAGGCAGACTTTTTAAAGAATTTGAAAATGCCGCTTTTAAACTTAAAAAAAATGAAATTTCTCAACCTGTTAAAACTGAAGCCGGCTGGCATTTGATTAAGGTTTATGATGTAAAATATTTTTCAGACAAAGAAAATTTTGAACGCAGATATTTTTAACCACGATTGAATAAATTTTATTTTTTTTATATAATTCAATTTGTAAATTAAAGAGGTAAATTATGACCAGAAATCAATTGCCTGACGGTGTAGGTAAAAAAATTGTTGAAGCACTTAAAAGACAAGCTGAAGCTGATATAACACCGATATCACAGGAAGAAAATAATATATCCGCAAATGTTCCTTTAACCGACATTAATAATATTGAAGAAGTTAACCTTTCCGAGCCGATTAAAGAAACGGTTCAATCCGTAAGCGATAATGTTATAGTTGAAGAAGAATCTTTAAATATGCCTTTAGGTGTATATCAGGAAAAAAAGGAAGAATTACCTCTTAAGAATATAACGGCACCCGTTGTTGAACAATATGAACAACCTGTGTATAAAGAACCTGTTAATGTTCAAAATACTTACTCAGTGCCTGTATCTGATAAAAAGGTTACCATACCTCCGAATGTTGCAACTTTAAAAAATTTAATAGCATCACTTCCATCAGGTGTTTCAAAACAAACAGGTGCTCAAATCATAAGACAAACCATAGAAGCTATGGGGCTTCCTATGACAAATGTTTTAAAAGAAGCTCAAGGCGTTCAAGATGAACTTAAAAGTTCTACAAGAGAATGTATGATTAAAATTCAGGAGTATAAAACTCAAATTTTACAACTTGAAAATTCTGTTCAGGATTATCAAAAAAATATTTCTCAAATTAATGATATTATCAGTTTATTTTTGTTAACTGAAAATAAATAATTAAACTTTATTGTTGACTCCGTAGCCGAAGAGTGCAAAATCGTACTTTATCGGGTCTGTTGGGTCAAATTTTTTCAGGTTATTTGTTAATTCTATAACACTTTCATATCCGTTATCATTTCGGTTTAACAAATTTAGTTTTCTGCTGATTTTTGCTACATGAGTATCAAGCGGAATTAATAACTCACTTTTGGGAATGAAATTCCAAATACCTATATCAACACTGCTTGAACGTACAAACCATCTTAAAAGCATATTCATTCTTTTTAAAGCACTTTTTTTCGCAGGGTTTGGCAGCAAGTGATAAAAACCTTTTGTAACCTTATTTTTATCAACCCTCGCATAGAAATAATCAACTACGCCCTGAAACATATTCCATATATCTTGGTTTTGTGAGTATGAATATTTAAAAAGACTTTCTAATGTTTCATTTTCTGAATATAAAATATTTAAAATTCTTAAAACTTCAATTAAATCGCAGTCCTTTGAAAACCTGTAATCACAGTTTTTGATGTTATTTTCTTTGTAATTAAATGATTTAACAAAATCTGATGGCTTATTATTCATAATGTTAAATATGTAATTTAATTTTGAAATAAATACTTCTCTTTTGCCGTAAGCAAACATAGAAGCAATAAACCCCGCTATTTCAATATCTTTTTTATCGTTAAAATTATGAACAAATTGAACGGGATCATCTTTTATAAAATCAACAGTTTCATATTTCTCAATATATTTATCTAATTGAGTTTTAAGCATTCCTTAGTCCTTCAAAATAATTTTTTAATAAGGAAGAACATTCATCTTCTAAAATTCCGCCTTTGACCTCAATATTATTGTATCCCATAATATTTCTCATATCCGATTTAGAACCGAAAGCACCGTTCATTAAATCAAAAGCTCCGAAATACAGTTTTTCAATACGGGCTTGAAGTATCGCACTTGCACACATCGGGCATGGTTCAAGTGTGACATACATTTCACATCCTGTTAAACGCCAATTTTTTAGTTTTTTATTTGCTTTTTGAATAGCAATCATTTCGGCATGATTTATGGTATTTTGGTCTTTTTCCCGAGTATTGCAAGTTTTTGCTATAATCTTTCCGTCTTTTACTATAACAGCACCGACAGGAATATCTTTACCTGATTTTTTTGCTGTTTTAACAGCTTCTTTCATAAATTCAATCTGCATTATTTACCTCTTTATATAACGGAAATACTAATTTTACCGTAAAAACATTATCATCGGTTGATTTTAGTGAAACTGTTCCGTTCATAGCTTCAACTAAACCTTTTACTATATATAATCCTAAGCCTGTTCCTCTTGTGGTTCTTGTTGTTTTATCGTCAAGCCGGATAAATTTATCAAACAGTGTATTTAAAACGGCTTTTTCTATATAATCAGATTGATTTATTACTTTTATTGTTGCTTTTTCTTCATCATGTTTTGCCGTTATTTTAATGGCGGTATCAGAGTATGCATATTTATTGGCATTACTTATAAGGTTAATCATTACTTGTTCTAATCTGTCTTTATCAGCAAGTATTAACGGAAAATCATTTGTTATCTCATTATTGATTTGTCTGTCTTCGATATTTTTTACCGAATAAATAGAAGCTTCAACTATATTTAAAAGATTAACTGGTTCAAAGTTAATATTTAATTTAGCTCCTTCAATATCAGGTATAACAAGTAAATCTTCAATCATACGCGATAAACGCTCTGACTGCTGTTTTATAATTAATAATGATTTATGTTTAGTTTCTTCATCAATTTCAATATCGGTTCTTAAAAGTCTTGAAGTATATCCTCTTATGCTTGTTAATGGAGTTCTGAGTTCGTGGCTGACTGTATCTACAAGGTTTGAGCGAAAGCTGTCAAGTTGTTTTAATTCTTTATTTTTTTGTTTTAGTTTTTTATATGAATCGTTAATTTCATTTATCATTTCATTAAATTCTTCCGCCAGAAAGATTATTTCTCTTGGCGTAAAAATATTTATTAAAGGGGTAATTTGTTTTTTATAATTACCTCTTGATAAAGCAATAATACCTTTAAACAGCTGTCTGATATTAAAATATAAATAGTAGCAGTATAGTAAAGTTAATAATAAAGTTACCATTGCCGCAACCAAAAATGCGGCAAGAATTTTTAACCTTGCTTTATTAATGGTTGATTCGGTTAATTCTTTTGAAGTGTTTACAATAATAATTAACCCGATTTTGTCCATTTTTAAATAAACTCGAGGTTGGTTTTTAATCTCGTCAAATCTGGTTACAATATTATTAACCAAAGTAACGGGTAATTGTTTTATGCTTTTATTAAAATCTTGTTCCTCAAAATTATGAGAAAATACAAGTTTTCCGGTTTTATCAACAACATAAATACGTCTGTTGTTTTCATTTTCAATATTATTAAAAATATTATCTTTAATAATTTTAGTGTTTATTTCCGCTTTTAAATATTTATCATCGTGAATTTTTTCTATAAGCCATAATTGTTCTGTGTCAGAGTTGTATATTAAATTTTTGTCTTTATCAAAATCAGGATTCTCTGACGGTCTTATTATTTCAAAATCCTTGAATACGTTAGAATTAATAGCTAAATCTTGAAGAAATAATTTTTGTTTGTTTTCTATTGGAATATGATTAACGGCAATTACAACTTCATTAATTCTGTGTTCATCGGTGTTTATTACAGAAAATATATTATTTTCAATAATTTTAGCAATAATAGTAGCAGAATTTCCGAGTTCTTGTCTGATAGAATGCTGGCTTACGTTGTTTATAACAAACCAAGCAATAACAGACGGCACTAAAACACCGACAAGAGAAATAATTATAATCTGTTCAACAATTTTAAGTCTTTTAAATTTCATTATTCATTATCCGAATTTCCGAAAGGTGTGAGTTTATAACCGACATTTGTAACTGTTTGGAGGTAATCGGGAATTTTTGGGTTTTCTTCAATTTTTTGTCTTAAACCTCCGACATGAACTCTTAACATTCTTACGTCATCATCAGAATTGTAGCCCCACACTTCATTCAATAATACGGCAAGTGTAACGGCATTATTAAAATGTTGTAAAAGGCAGTAAAGTATTTCAAACTCTGTAGGTGTAAGCTTTATGCGTTTGCCTTTAATTTCCGTTTCAAGAGAATCAGGTAAAATTTCAATATCACCTATTTTAAGAATTTCATTTGAAATAGGTTTATTTTTAGTTGCGGGGCTTCTTCTGACAAGAGCTCTGACTCTTAAAAGAACTTCCTGAATATCAAAAGGTTTAACAATATAATCATCCGCACCCGAGTCAAAACCTTGAGTTTTATCATTTATAGTACCTTTTGCGGTAAGCATTAATATCGGAATTTCCGGTTTTGAGTTTCGAATGTTCTTACATACGTCAAAACCATTCATTTTAGGCATCATAACATCTAAAAGAATTAAATCATAATTGCTTGTTAATGCTTTTTGAAGTGCTTCTTCCCCGTCTTTAGCACAATCAACACTATATCCGCTGTGAGATAAGTCAAACTCCAAAAGTTCTCTGATTTCATTATCATCATCTGCTATTAAAAGTCTTTGTGCCACATTAACCCCTTTTAAAAATTATTATCTCACTTAGACCATTATCTGACAAGTTTTTCTACAATACCTTTAAGAGCAATTTTAACATGAGCATAATTCAATCCGCCTTGCATATAAGCTGCATAAGGAGGACGCACGGGGCCATCAGCTGAAAGTTCTATAGTTGACCCCTCTATAAAAGAACCTCCCGCCATAATAAGTTTATTATCATACCCAGGTACTTCATCGGGTACGGGAGTTAAGTATGATTCAACAGGAGAATACATTTGAAGTGTTTTGCAAAATTCCAATAAGGGTTCGGGAGCTCCGAATTTTATGGTTTGAATTAAATCTGTACGAACTTCATTCGGTTTAGGTGTTGAAATAAAACCGATATCTTCAAAAACCTGAGAAGCTAAAATAGAACCTTTAATGGCTTCAGATACAATAGATGGGGCCATAAAAAGTCCTTGAAAAATAAGCCTTAATTGATTTAACATAGCACCGCCCTCTGAGCCGATACCTGGTGCCGTTAACCTGTATGCCGCTTGGTTAACATACTCTTCTTTACCTGCGACATATCCTCCTGTTTCTACTATTCCCCCTCCGGGGTTTTTTATTAATGAACCGGCTATTAAATCGGCACCTACTTCTAGGGGTTCCATCTTTTCTACAAATTCTCCGTAACAGTTATCTACAAAGCAGATACATTCAGGGTTAATTGATTTTACGGTTTCGATTATTTTTTTTATTGTTTCTATATTTAAAGATTTTCTTAAAGAATAACCCCTCGAACGTTGAATTAAAACCATTTTTGTTGATTTATCTACTTTTTTCATGATGCCTTCAAAATCAACATCAATGCTGTTAAGTAAATCAACTTCGTCATATAAAACGCCATGCCCGATTAAAGAGGCTCTTTTATCACCGCGTTTACCGATAACTTCTTCCATTGTATCATAAGGTGAACCCGCAACTGAAATAAGCTTTTCTCCCGCTCTTAAATTTCCGAATAAACAGCATGCAAGGGTATGTGTTCCTGATACAAAATGATTTCTTACTACTGCCTTTTCTGCTCTGAAAACTTCAGCAAATACTTTATCTAAGGCTTCTCTTCCCATATCGTCATGCCCATATCCCGATACGGTATAAAAATGTTCTAAGCCTATTTTGTTATTATAAAAAGCTTTTAATACTTTTTCCTGATTATATTCTTTTATTTCATCTACAAGCTCAAAATATTGTTTTACTTTGGCTTCAGCGTTATTTACTATTGCGTTTTTTTCCATATTTTTATCAAATCATAAAAAATTTTTTAATTCAACTTAAGTGTGATATATCAGCCAATTGTACGGTACTATTTTTAAATTTTTTGAAGTAAAATATTCTAAGATTGAGTAGGATTTATTTTTTATGACAGAGCTAAAAAACAAAGATGAGCAATATAGTGTATTTTTAAAATATAAAGAAAAAGAAGATAAAGATGAAAATAAATTTTTAGTAGTTTTCAGGTTTATTTTTATAGTTGCTTTTACCGTTGCTTTGACGGTTCTTATTATGTATTTAATAACGAATATTGATAATGTCTCAACTTTAATTGACAGTATAAAAGATAAAAATATATCAGGCGGCAAAATCAATGATAAGTCTGATTTAGCACCTACAAAATTTAACTTTAGAATGCTCAGCAGATATCAAAATATATTGTTGTTAGGCGTGGATTCAAACGGTCCAAATACTCTTCCTTTCTCGGGTGTTCGTTCCGATACAATGATAATATTGAATATAGATACAAGAGGAAAAAGTGTTAATGCAATATCTATCCCAAGAGACAGTAAAGTTTATTTGGCGGACGGGCATGGCGTGCAAAAAATTAATGCCGCATATGCTATCGGCGGTATTGAATTAACTAAGAAAACAATTGAAGAAACTTTGGGCATAAAAATTCATAATTATTTAATAATAAATGCTGAAGGTGTAAGAAAGTTAATTGATACAATAGGCGGAGTACCTATACATATAGACCAAAATATGCATTATAACGATTATTCCGCTAAATTGCATATTAATTTCACAAAAGGTGATTATGTTTTAAACGGTGAACAGGCAGAAGGATATTTAAGATTTAGAAAAGACAGTCTTGGTGATATAGGCAGAGTTCACCGCCAGCAAAAATTTGTAAAAGCTTTAATAGAACAATTAAAATCGCCTGAAGCATTGAGAAAAATTCCCGAAGCCTTAAAAATAGCTAATTTGTACACAAGAACAGATTTAAATCTATATCAAATGTCACAATTTGCTGCTATTGCTCATGATATAGACCTTAATAAGGTTGAATTTATTATGCTCCCCGGAGCTCCGAATAAAAAAGGTATTGTGAGCTATTGGATTTTAGATCCCGAAAAAACTCAACAGGTTGTTAACAGATTGATATACAGACAAAAAGTTGAAGTAGCTAAAAATGATTTTAGTGTTGGTATTTTATATTCAAGAGCTAAAGAACCCGAAGCTGCTGCAATTAGAGAAGAACTTAAAGGTCAGGGTTACGAAGTTGATTGTATGGGCAGATCCTCTCAAGTTTCAGAATCACAAATTATCGGATATAATACCCAAATATCAAGTGATGCAGTAAGATATATGAGAAAGAAAATTCCTCAAATTTCTAAATTTCCGTTTGTCCATAATCCCGTAAGGAGTTTTTGCAGTTCAAGTGATATTGTTATTACTATAAAAGATACTGAATCATTAATATAAAATGTAAGGAATAAAAAATGGATATGTTAAAGATTGCAATTCCGAATAAAGGCAGATTATCGGAAAAAATATATGATTTATTAAACTCAGCAGGGCTTGTATTTCCGTCAAAAGATGAAAGAACTCTGCAAGTAACTACAAAAGATGAAAAATATTCTATTATTTTTGTCAGAACACAAGATATTCCAATGTTTGTGGAAAATTCAATTGCGGATATAGGTTTTACCGGTTTTGATATTTTGACGGAACTTAAAGCTGATGTTGAAAAAATAATGGACTTAGATTTCGGATATTGTGAAATGGTTGTTGCCGTTAAAGAAGAAGATTCTTATAAAACTTCTTCTGATTTACCTCAAAACCTTAAAATAGCAACTTCATTTCCTAATATAGCAAGAGAATATTTTGAAAAACTGGGTAAAACTCCTAAAATTATTGAAGTATCAGGGGCAACTGAAATTACCCCGCGTCTTGGACTGTCTGATGTTGTTGTTGATATAACTTCTTCCGGCTCTACATTAAAATCAAATAAGTTAAGAATTATTGATAAGATACTTAAATCAAGTGCAATTGTTATTGCAAACAAAAATCTCAGTGCTGAAAAACAAGAAAAAACAAAAACATTGTTGACTGCATTAAAATCGGTAATTGACGCAAGAGAAAAAAAATATTTAATGGCACATGTTCCCAAAAGTTCTTTGAATGAAATAAGAAGTTTTCTTCCGGGACTTTCGTCACCAACTATAATGACTTTGGCCGGTGATGATAACAACGTTGTAATGCATGTTGTTGTCGATGCCGATAAAGTTTTTGACAGTATAGATAAACTTAAAAAACTTGGCGGACAAGGTATATTGATTATGACTGTTGATCAGATGGTGAGGTAATATGAACTATCCTAATTTAGAACGTTTAATTGATATTATAGAGATTTTAAGAAGCGAAAACGGTTGTAAATGGGATAAAGAACAGACCCATGCAACTTTAAAACGCAATATGCTTGAAGAAGCCTATGAAGCTGTAGATGCAATTGATGATAATGACTTTGATCATTTAAAAGAAGAACTCGGTGATGTGTTGTTACAAGTTGTTCTTCACTCTCAAATAGCTAAAGAAGAAAAAAAATTTAATATTGAAGATGTAGCAAAAGGTATTTCTGATAAATTAATTCATCGTCATCCGCATGTATTTGGCGATGTAAAAGTTAATTCAACCAATGAAATACTTGATAATTGGGAAAAATTGAAAAAGGAAGAAAAACCTGACCGAACATCAATAATGGACGGAATTTCACGCTCTCAATCAGCTTTAATGAGTGCTCAAAAAATCAGTAAAAAAGCAGTAAAAGTAGGTTTTGAATGGCCCAGTGAAAAATCTCTTTATGATTGTGTTATATCAGAGATAAAAGAATTTAGCGATGCTAAAACAATTGAAGATAAAGAAGATGAATTGGGTGATATATTATTTGCCGTTGTAAATCTTGCAAGATGGAATAAAATAGACGCAGAACAGGCACTTTTAAAGGCTAATAAAAAGTTTATAAAACGTTTTCAAGCGATGGAAAAATCAGCGGACAAAGAACTTGAACATTTATCGCTTGAAGAATGGGACAAACTTTGGAAACAAGCAAAAATTCAAACATCAAAACAACTTAATTAACTGATGAAAACCCTTTTTCTAAAGCTTTAATATTACCTTCCAGCATTGCAGCCTTTTTGCCCGTCAGTTTGGTTTTCATAAGTGAAATCAAATTTTCTTTTGTAACGAAAGGAAAAATCTTAACAAAAGCACCGAGCGAAACAATATTTGCCATTTTTTCATTGCCTATTTCGTGTGCAATTTCAGTCATAGGAACAAATTTGTATGTAATATCTTTTCTTTTCGGTTCACATTTAACCAAAGAAGAATTAGCAATCATAACACCGCCCTCTTTAATTTTGCTTTCAAATCTTTCAAAAGAAGGGGCATTAAGAGCAATAACATTTTCGGGTGTTTCAACATAAGCACAAGCTACTTCTTCATCAGAAACGCAAACAGTACAATTAACAGTTCCGCCTCTCATTTCAGCACCGTAAGCCGGAGTCCAAGTACAGCTTAAACCGTGGTTCATTGCAGCTTCCGCTAACAATTGTCCGACAAATAAAACTCCCTGACCGCCAAAACCTGCTATTAAAACATTAGAATCCATTATTGTGCCTCACTGACTTTATCTTTATATACACCCGGTTTAAATACTTCTGACATCTCGCCTCTTACTCTTGCATGGGCTTCTTGCGGAGTCATTTTCCAGTTTGTCGGACATGTCGATAAAATTTCAACAAAGCCTGTACCTAAACCTTTAATTTGAGCTTCAAATGCCTTTTTAATACATTTCTTAGCATTCATAATAGCAGCGGGGCTATCTAAGGTAACTCTTGCAACATAAGCAGTTCCGTCTATTTCTTTTAACATTTCGGATATTTTTAAAGGATATCCTGATAACTCTGCTTTTCTACCCTTTGTAGTTGTTGTTGTGACCTGCCCAATCAAGGTAGTAGGACCTGCTTGACCGCCCGTCATACCGTAAGTTGTATTGTTAATACAAATAGCGGTAACTTTTTCGCCTCTTGTCATAGCGTGAACAGTTTCGCCTATACCTATTGAAGCCAAATCGCCATCACCTTGATAAGTAAAAACAATTTTATCCGGTTTTGAACGTTTAACACCTGTTGCAACTGCCATTGAACGACCGTGAGGTGCTTCTACTATATCAACATTAAAAAAGTCGTAAGAAAAAACACTGCATCCTACAGAGGCAATTCCTATCGTATTTTCTCTTACCCCCAGTTCATCCAATACTTCTGCAACAAGTTTTACTGCTGTTCCATGGTCGCATCCGGGGCAGAATGATATTTTAAAATCATCTTTTATTGAATCGGGTTTTTTATATACAAGCTGTTCCATATTTTTTCTCTACTATTTCCTTGTAAACATTTTCGATTTGTTTATAAATTTCTTCAACTGTCATCATAACACCTGCAGGTCTGCCGTAAAATTTAACGGGAATTGTTGTTGCACAAGATGCAATGCTTGCTTTAATATCTTGTAGCATTTGACCGCAGTTTAGTTCAATATCCAAAATTCCGTCAACTTTTTGTGCAATTTCAGCAACAATTTTTTCGGGGAACGGATTTACCATAATCGGTCTGAATAAACCTACTTTTAATCCGTTTTTTCTTGCTTTTTTAACGGCTGCTTTTGCTATTCTTGCAATACTGCCAAATGCTGTTATAACAAGTTTTGCACCTTCTGTTTCGTATTTTTCAAAAATGTTTTCGTTTTCTAAAATTTTATTATATTTTTCAAATATTTTAACAACTCTTTTGCGAAGAGATTCTTGTTCTCTTTCAATAGAAGCAATAAATCTTGGTTTTCTGTTTTTAGCACCGTCAAGAGCCCATTCGCTTTGATTAATTTCTTCATAAGGATATTCATTAATAACGGCAGGTTCCATTGTTTGACCTATCATACCGTCAGCTAAAAGACAAACGGGAGTTCTGTATTTTTGAGATACGTAAAAACATTTATAAGTAAGGTCAACACATTCCTGAACACTTGAAGGAGCGTAAGTAACAATTTTATAATCACCGTTGCCGCCGCCTTTTGTTGCCTGATAATAATCACCTTGAGAAGGATAAATGTAACCGAGTCCGGGTCCGCCTCTCATGACGCTGACAAGAACGCAGGGAATTTCATCACCGGCTATAAATGATAATCCTTCTTGCATAAGAGCAACGGCACAAGATGAAGATGAAGTCATTGCCTTAACACCTGTTGAACCGGCTCCTAATACCATATTTATTGCGGCAACTTCACTTTCTGCCGCTACATAGGCCCTGTTAAGTTCCGGCATTTTTTCACTCATATACTCTCCTATTTCACTTTGAGGTGTAATAGGATATCCGAAATAACTTTGACATCCCGCTTCAATTGCTGCTTGAGCTATAGCATAATTGCCTTTTAACAGTTGTTTTTCTCTTTTCATTTGTATACCTTTTCAATTGCTATATCAGGACAAACTCTTGCACACATTGCACAGCCTATACAATCTTCTTGTTTTTCAACAGCTGCCGGATAATATCCTAACGCATTAACCGTTTTATCTTTTCCCAAGACTTTTTTAGGACATGCATCTATACACAAGTAACAAGCTTTACATTTATCTCTGTTTAGAACTATTCTTCCCATATAAAAACCTATTTTCTATATTCTATTATATATTACTACAAAAAACCATATTTCAACCTATATAACAGATTAATTTTAAATATATTTTAATTTCTCGATGTTTTTGCCCGTAATAAAAGTTTATGATATTATAAAATTATAGGGAGATTTGAGGCTGTGCCAAAGAAAAAGTGTATTGAAATAGTTTTAGACGTAGAGACAACGGGTTTAGATTATACAAAAGAGAGAATGGTTGAATTTGCCGCAATAAGGCTTGAAAACGGCAAAATGAAAGATAGATTTGAAACATTGATTAATCCTGAACAGCATATTAGAAAATCAAGCATTGCGGTTCATGGGATAACGGAAGATGACGTTAAAGATGCACCAACAGAGGCTCAAGTTCTGCCGATGATTTTAGATTTTATTGGTGATTACCCTATTGTCGCACACAATGCTATTTTTGATTATTCTTTTATAAACGAAGCAAGCTTAAGACAAACCGGTAAGCCGATTACAAACCCAAGAATTGACTCTCAAATGATGTTTAAAGAAATTTATCCAGAGCTTGAATCTTGCGGACTTGAAAGCTTAATGAATAAATTTAATGTCGAATTCTCAACCCGCCATAGAGCCATGGCAGATACTGAAGGTTTAGCTAAAGCTTATCCCGAGTTAAAAAAACTTTACGAAAAAAAATACGCTTGGCAAATTCAACAGCTTGATAATATTGATTACCTCTTTGAACGCTATTTAAGAATTCAACAAGCTGTTCAAATTATGCAATCCGAGATTCAAGACTTAAAATCAATATTCAGGCTTTATTTTGAAAAAGGCGGAGAAAGCATTCATTCTCCTAACGGTGAAACTCTTATTTATCAATCTAAACAAGGTTATGCTTATGATTTTATGGAAATTAAGGACGTATTAGAGGAAATCGGAGCACTGCATAAAGCTGTTAAATTAAATAATAACTTTATCGACAGACTAATTTCTTCGGGAAGCATAAGCAAAGAAAACAGAGAAAAACTCGCTGCCGCAAGACAAAACCTTTCCGAAACAAGAAATATTCATATTATTAAATCGGACAAAAAAGTTTCCGTATGAAAAAATTAGGTTACATAATATTAATACTCGGTGCAATTTCAATGCTTTTACCGTTTATTTATATGTTTTGTCTTTCTTTTATGACAGATTTACAAATTTTTTCGGGAAATGTCAGTTTTTTCCCAGCTCCGTTTACTATTGGTAATTATAAATACGTTCTGACAAGTTCGGATATTTTAAAATATTTTATGAACAGTATGTTTGTTGCAATTGCAACAACAATAGGTCAGGTAATAATATCTGCAATGGCGGGGTATGCTTTTGCCCGATATAAGTTTAAATACGGTGAATTTTTGTTTATACTGGTACTTGTTTCGATGATGATACCGCCCCAAGTTAATATAGTTCCGTTATTTTTTATAATGAAGCAGTTTAAATGGATAGATACATATCAGGCATTAATAGTACCCGGGTTGTTTGGCGGTTTTGGGGTATTTATGATGCGTCAATGGTTTAAATCAATGCCTGAAGATATGGAATCATCCGCAAAAATTGACGGATGCAACGGGTTTGAAGTTTTTTATAAAATAGCACTTCCTCTGGCACTTCCCGCTTTGGTTACGTTAGCTATTTTTACTTTTATTACTACATGGAACAGTTTTATGTGGCCGTTAATAGTTACAAATTCAGATGCAATGAGGACTCTGCCTTTGGCTTTGGCTAATTTTAAGGGCAGTTTCAGAGAAATAACGGATTGGGGTGCTTTATGTGCATATTCCGTTATATGCTCAATACCTGTTATAATAGTATTTTTAGCAGGAAGAAAATACTTTATAAATGATATATTGTCAGGCGGTATAAAAGAATAAATTTTATAAGTTTATAACTTTTAAGATTTCGTGCAAATCTGCTTTAGTCTTTTTTACCTCGGCATTAGAGTATTTAATTGCACTGTCGGGGTCTTTTAGCCCGTTACCCGTAAGTATACAAACAGAGGTTGAATTTTCTTTAATAAGACCTGCTTTATTAGCTTTAATAAGCCCTGCAACGGAAGCCGCACTGCCCGGTTCGGCTAAAATACCTTCTGTTGATGCCATAAGCTTATATGCTTCAATAATTTCATCATCTGTTACGCAGTCAATTTTACCGTTAGAAAGGTCACGTGCACGTTCTGCTTGTTTCCAGCTTGCGGGGTTTCCTATTCTTATAGCTGTTGCGATTGTTTCGGGATGTAAAATTCTTTCTCCTCTAACGATTGCAGCGGCTCCTTCAGCTTCATATCCCATCATTTTAGGCAGATGAGAAGATTTTTTTAAGGAATAAAATTCTTCATAACCTTTAAAATATGCTGTAATGTTTCCCGCATTTCCTACAGGAATGAAGTGATAATCGGGGGCATCACCAAGAGCCTCAATAATTTCAAAAGCACCTGTTTTTTGTCCCTCTATTCTGTATGGGTTTACGGAGTTAACAAGAGTAATGGGCGAGTTTTTTGAAATTTCAATAACCATTTCAAGAGCTTCATCGAAGTTGCCTTGAATTGCAATTATTTCAGCTCCGTACATCATTGCTTGAGAAAGTTTTCCCAGTGCTATATAACCGTCAGGTATTAATACAAAAACTCTTACCCCCGCTTTAGCTCCGTATGCTGCAGCTGCAGCACTGGTATTTCCCGTTGAAGCACAAATAATGGCTTTTGCTCCATCTTCAACAGCTTTTGTTACTGCCATGGTCATTCCGCGGTCTTTAAAACTGCCTGTAGGGTTAGCACCCTCGTATTTTAAATATACATTTCCTTTTAAACCTATTTTCTTTGCTAAATTATCGGCTTTTATTAATGGGGTATTCCCTTCATTCAATGTTATTACGGGTGTTTTATCCGTTACGGGAAGATATTGTCTGTACTTATTTATTAAACCCTGATAATGATTTTTTTCCATAAAAGCCTCCTAATTCATAACTCTTAACAGGTTGTTAATGTTTTTAATGCTGTCAGATTTAAGCATATCAGCTAAAGCATTCTGGACATCAGCTTCTTTACTTGTTTCCGTAATAACTACAATTTCCGCTGTATTGTCATCATTAATACCTTTTTGCATAATTGTTGAAATATTAATATTATTTTTACCGCAAACGCTTCCTATAAAGCCGATTGCTCCGGGGTGGTTGCTTGCTGTTATAGAAATATAATATTCATTATAAGTATCCCCGATATTAATCTGATCGGCAATTTCATCGTGATGGCATACGGATTGCGGAAGCGGTGAATCCGTAGCTTCAAGTTCCGATGCTAAAACAAGTAAATCACCTGCAACACTGCTTGATGTCGGTTCAGCTCCTGCTCCTGCACCTGTAAATACCAAATCTCCGACGGGGTTTCCTCGTAATAATATTGAATTTGTTGCATTATCTATTTTTGCAAGCAAATGTTTTTTTGCAACAAGCATAGGATGGACTCTCACATCAATTTTGCCGTCCGATAAGACTTGCCCCATTGCAATAAGTTTTATTCTGTAACCCAGTTCTTTTGCCGAATTAATATCATGAGCCGTAATCTTAGTTATTCCCTCACGGTAAATTTTATTAATATTAACTTTTTTATTAAAAGAAATTGTTGATAAAATAGCTATTTTATAAGCTGCATCGAAACCTTCCACATCTCCTGTAGGGTCAGTTTCCGCATAGCCGAGTTCCTGAGCTTGTTTAAGAGCTGTTTCGTAAGAGAGGTCTTGTTCTGCCATTTTTGTTAATATGTAATTTGTTGTTCCATTTAATATTGCAGCAATTTTTGTTATTTTATTTGCACAAAGAATTGTTTTTATCGGCATGATAATCGGTATTCCTCCGGCTACAGCCGCTTCGTACAATATTACAACATTTTTTTCTTTTGCAAGATTAAAAAGTTCACTCCCTTTTTTTGCTAAAAGTTCTTTATTTGCCGTAACAATATGTTTTTTATTTTCTATTGCACTTTTTAATATATCAAAAGTCGGGTTTATTCCGCCCGAAACTTCAATTACAACATCAATTTCATTGTCCTGTGTTATTTCATAAGGATTATCCGTTAATAAATCATAATTAAAATCTTCAATTTCTCTTTTTTTATTAATATTTTTTACGGCAATTTTTTTTATTTCAATATTTTTAAAGTTCTTTAAAACTTTATAGACCCCGCTACCTACGGTACCTAAACCTATTATTCCGACTTTTAGTGATTTCATAATTACTCCGATATTGGTTTTTTAATAATTAAACCACAAGAAAAACTAATAAAAAAGGAGGCAGCGTAAAGCTCCTCCTTTTTTACTAAAAAAAATATTTATTGCTGTGCTTCCGCAGCTTTCATTGCAGCATAGCAATCCTTACAATAAACTTCTTTTCCTTCAATCGGTTTGAAAGGAACTTTTGTTTGGCAGCCGCATTTAGAGCAAGTTACTTCATACATTTTTCTTCTGTTTTTTTGTCTTCTGTTTTTTCTGCATTCCGGGCAGCGTTTTGGCTTATTAACAAGACCTCTTTGGGCATAGAATTCTTGTTCGCCGGCTGTGAACACAAATTCACTTCCACAATCTTCGCAAATAAGTTTTTCGTCTTCGTACATTTTGTTCTCCTTGGTTGTTTGTAAATAATTTGCGATAGGAACTAAAAGTTTAAATACTCAATAGTTATCTATAGTAATTTACATTGTATAATTGAACCCGAATTTTAGCAAGAAAAATATTTTAAAAAGATATAAAAATTACTATATGTAAAGAAATGTAAAAATTTTTATTTTTCGTTCAAACATGTAGCAATATTATATTTTGAGGGTATTTATTTATACCGGTATATATGTGTGAGGCAAAATGGTCAATTCAGTTGGTATTCAAAGTAAAAATCCAAATAAATTAAACATGACTTCATTTGGTAAAGCTGATAAAAAAAGCCAATGTGAAAATCATGACACACTGTTATACGAGGAAAAAAAGAAACATCCGATAACTACGGGATTAAAAATACAAGCGGATAAATTTATAAATGCCTGCACAAAATACCCTGCAAAAGGCTTAAAAGGCAGTAAAAACTCTAATTTTTATGAATTTTTAACAATGGGAATGGTCCCTTATTTGGTTGGAAGCGGAATGATGGTTGCTGTATTTAATTTGGCAAGCAAGTTTTTTAATACTGCCGATGCTGTAAGTGCTTCAAAACTCGGTAAAAAGATGGGGATTGGAGTTTTATTTTACGGTTTGGCAAAGACTTTTTCCAAAAAATTGGTTGAAACTCCCGTTAACATGAAGTACGGAATTGATGTTAATCTGCCTTATAAAAAAGTTATTAATGAATTGCCGGAAAAAGATAATTTAGATAATTTAGTTACACACGAATACCATAAAGCTTATGAAAGTGTTGATTTCCCGCGTTGGGACTTATTCTATAATAATGATAGTTTTGGCACTGAACGTAACAGCTATTATAAAAAAGTCGGCAAAAAAATGGGTATAGCTGAAGAAGATTTAGACAATGCCGATCAAAAAGTAAAACCTTTAATAAAAGAAAAATTAGTAAAAACAAAATTATTTTCTACTCTGAGTTCATATTTATGGGCTGCAACAGGAGTAGGTATTGCAATGCAAAAGCCATGGGAAAACTTAAAGTTAAACCCTGTTAATACAAAAGGAAGATATTTTAATTTAGTTAAAGATTTCGGTAAAGATTTTGTTGAAAGTTGTAAACAATTTGTTAATAATAACTCAAAAGCTACAAGGTATGCGGGTAGAATACTCTTAGGCAGTGCAATTGCCATGACTTTATTAGGCAATTTTTCAACTTTATTTGACTTTAATAAATATAGAGGGAATAAACCTCAAGCTTCAACATCTTTAATTGATGAAACTAAAGAAAAGGTAGTATGTTAGGATGACAAATATTTTAAATGCAATACTTGTAAATCAAAGCATTAATCCTTCCAACGGAGGAGATACCAAACCTTTCTTTAATATTTCAAGCGACGGAAAAGTAAAACCGAAAGAATATAAAGGAAAATTATTACCATCGAGAATATTCGGTTCTCCGATAGAATATGCAAAAGATTTAAAAAAAGATGTTGTAAGTATAGGAAAAGCTGCAAAAGGACAAGCTAACGATTATGAACTCGGAAGAATAAATGATTTGGCTATGAAAGCGGGTTCTCTCGGTTTGGCCGCTTATTTATTTGTTAAAAATCCTTTAAAATTAAGTAAAGCAATGGAAATAGCAGGTTTTGGCACTTTCTTTGCATCAATGGCTTTATGGCCCAAATTAGCTATTCAAGCACCTTTAAAAGCAAGAACAGGTGTTGATATTCATCAAAAATATATTGATTCTCAAGGTCGTAAAAAAATGTTATTCCAAGACCCTCAATATGTTTTGACTGATTTATATTCTAAAGAAGATTTGGAAAAAATGGGTGATAAGCTTAAAGTAAGCAAAAATCTTCCCGACAGAGATAATTTTATTAAACAAAGAGCACAAAAAACAGCACTTCAAGGCAATACTTTATGGATGATGACCGCAGGTGTTGCTACTCCGGTTATGAGTGCTTTAGCTTGTAACGGTCTTGAAAAACCCATAAATTCAATTATTGAAAAAGTTGATATCGCTTCCAGTACAAGAGCTGTTAAAAATATAGATAAACAAGGTTTATTCGCAAAAATTAAAAATTACTTTGCTTCTAAATCATTAGATAAATTTATCTCGCAAAATGCAGATAAACAAATGAGTGATAAATTAATTTCAGATATTGCATCAAGATTAGGTGCAAGAGCAAATTCAGCGAATGTTCAATCTGCTATTGCAGAAGAATTAAAAGCATTAAAAAATACAGTTAAAATAGATGAATCATTTATAACAAATGCTCTTAAAGACAGAATGCCGGCATTAAATGAAGTACAAAAAAATGCTTTAAATCAAGCAATTGAACATGGTCAAATAAAACAAATATCAAGTATATTATCAAGAGCAGCAAATGTTTCACAGGTAGAACAAAGAAATCTTGCTAAAGAATTTGAACAGATTTTGACTTCTGCAAAACAAACAATGGAAAAACCGAGTGTTTCTCAAGTTGCTGACAAAATAAAAGCATTACAGTCAAACGTTACAAATTTTGCCAACAAAAAAGGTATATTAGACAGATTTATCAGTGCAAGAGTAGGCGATAAATCAGGTACTTATATTGCAAATCAATGGGGCAAAGTCGGCGATAAATTAATTAAATCTTTAAAATTAAGCGGAAAAGAATTAAAGGCTGTATCTGAAGGTAATATTGAAATTGTATTGGATAAATTATCAACATTATCAGCTAATGATAAACAATACGAAAAAGTAGTTCAAGAGTTAATGAAATTAATCGGAGATTATGAAACAAAGACAAGTTCCGCTTTCACATCACAAATAAAAGGTACGGCACAATCTGTTTGCAATGCTGCAAGTGAAGAAATGAAAGCAAACGGGTTTACAAAACTTGCTGATATAGTTTCAAATGCAGCTAAAAAAGGTACTGTTGAAAATGTAATTAATATAAATGCAGCGGAAAGAATATCAGGAGCTCAATCTTCATTCTATCGTTTATTACAATCACTTGATTTATTTAAAGGTATGAATAACGGAACTTTAAATACAAAAATAAGTGAAGTATTAAAAGCTAACGGACAAGCTGCTGATGATGCGGCAGTAGGTAAAATAGTTGAAGCTTGCAAAAAAGTTTTAATGAGTGCTACAACAACTGATTATGTTGAAAAATTGAAATCCTCAGGTTTCAACTTATCAGAAGGCGAATATAAAACCGTAATGAAAGTATTATTTGATTCTGAGGCCGATAGTGCGATAGAAAAAAGTTTAAAAAATTCTCTCGGAGCAGATAAAGCAAAAGATGCTTTAAAAGGCTTTAAAGCATATAAAAGAGAATTTATGGATAAAGTTGCAAATTGGCAAAACGGCATAACTCCCGAATTATCAAGATGTACTGTAGACGGTGTTACAAACGGAGCTAATGCCGTTGAAAGAAATAATCTTGCAGGTAAACCTGTTGGTAATATGATAAAAGATATAGCAAAGAAAACATATAATTCAAATAAGTGGTTAAAAATCTTCGGAATAACCATGATAGCATTAACGGCAGTAACAATAACCGCAACATTATTGTTAGGCAGAAAAAGTAAAGTAGAAAAAGAAGCAGAGGTACAGCAAAAGGCAAATGGCTAGTTATATTGATAAATTTACAAATATGATGCCATCTACGGTTCAAAGAATACCTGAACCTACAGCAATTATGCAGCCTGTTTGTCCTACACCTTATATTCCTCAACAACCTCTCGGATCAAATGTACTGGAAAAATTCCTAATTAACCAAGGTTTATCAGCTACAGCTCAGGTTGTTCCGGCTTATAATATTAATACCGTTCAAGCAAAGTCTTATAAAAATGATTTAAGAACAAAATTCAGAAATAATGATGCTAAGATTATGGGCGTAATAATTAGAAGCATGGGTGCCGAAGACAGAGTCGGCAATCAATTATTGAGAGACGGCGATATTAGAGGTAATTTTAATAATGCAATAAAAAGACTGGATGAATTTAAGCAGCTCGGTATAAATACTTTGCATGTACTTCCCGTAAATCCTCCCGGTAAACAAAATGCCATGGGTACTGCGGGTTCTGTTTATGCACCTGCTGATTTACTTAAAATTGATCCTGCATTAGATGACCCGAATGATTCAAGAACTGTAAAAGAAGAATTTAAAAACTTTATTGATGAATGCCATAAACGTGGTATAAGCGTAATGCTGGACTTGCCAAGTTGTGCTTCTTATGACTTGTTCAAGGAAAGACCTGATTTAATGGCATTTGAAAAAGACGGAACTCCGAAAACTCCGGGCGGTTGGAATGATATCAGAATGTTTAATCCTTGGAAAGATGAAACAAAACGCGAATTAAACCCCGCTCTTTTACAATTACATAAAGACTTTGTTGATATGTGTATTGATTTGGGAGTTGACGGTATCAGAAGTGATGTTGCAAGAACAAAACCTACGGAATTTTGGGATAACTTAATTACATATTCAAGAAAAAGAGACCCCGAATTTGCTTGGCTTGCAGAAAGTTATACGTATGAAGATGCTTCTCCTCAATTAAATATGAACTACGATAGACCCATTGATTCATTAAGAGCCGGTTTTGACAGCTATTACGGTCAGTATCATATTTTCCATGAAATGACTAAAGCTCAAGATTTAATTAATTACGTAAAAGAAAATCTTCAAATGTCGCAAGAACTTGACTCCGGTAAATCGGTAATCGGTTCATTTGGTACTCATGATGATATCTCTATAATGAACCATGGCGGAGTTACATATTCTAACTTGGTTTCAGGACTTCAAGCAACACTTCCGATGCTGAACCCTTACTATTTTGACGGTTATCAAACAGGTGATGAATATTTATATGATTTTGAGGGAACTACCGATAATCAGACAGATACAGATTCTAATGAATGTACCGTTCATAAAGGCAGACCCGATATATTTAATTTCTCAAGACCTTTAGTCGGAGAACATCCTGAAATAGGTGATTTCATGAAAAATACTCTTGAAGTAAGAAATAATCCGAAATATCATGATATTCTTACAAAAGGTTCATTTATTCCATTGAAAGTTGATAATAATAAAAATGATCAAATTATTGCATTTGCTCGTCATTTAAACGGAAAAACTCTTGTTGTTATTGCAAACAGAGATGTAAATTCAAGACAAACAGGTTCGATTGAAGTTCCCGGTTTGAGCGGAAATCAAAAACTGACAAATCTGTTTAACTCTTACGGAGAAAATTCTACACTTCAGGCTGTTGACGGTAAAATAAATGCAGATCTCGGTACAGGCAGAATCCATATGTTTGAAATTGATACTCCGAATATTGAACATAGCGGATTAGAAGTATTAAAACAAAAGTAATTCAGGTTATTAATTATGCAAGTAAATTTTAATCCGGCATTTAGAAATTCGGCAATATTTTCGGAATTTAAAACTCCGGTTATTGAAGCACCTAAAATTAATACTGAACATACAAAAGATGAAATAATTAAAGCAAGAACTAAAAAAGCTGTTTCTGAATGTAAATATATTGTTATTGCACTTGGTATATTATATTTTGCCATGAAAAAAAATCTGAAAGTAAACAGATTAAAAAATGAAACAAAAAAGGCTGCAGAATTAGCAAAAATGAAAGTGCTTCAACCTCAGCTTATAAATATATCACCTGAAGATTTAATGGGATTGCACTAATTTTATCCCCGAACTTGTTCCCAGTCTTGATGCTCCGGCTTCAATAAGAGCTAGTGCTTGCTCTCTTGTTTTTATTCCGCCTGAAGCTTTGATTTTAACCTTTGTTCCTTCAAGTGTTTTTTTCATTAATTTAATATCTTCCACTTGAGCACCTATACCGTTTTTTACAAAGCCTGTAGAAGTCTTGGCAAAATCTGCACCTGTTTTTATTATTATTTCACATGCTTTTTTTATTTCTTCTTTTGTCAGTAAATCGGTTTCAATAATAACTTTTAACGGGATATTATTGCAGGCATGCTTTACGGTTTCTATATCTTTTTGAGTGTATTCATAATTTTTATCTTTTATTGATTGAACATTAATAACCATATCAATTTCATCAGCACCGAGTTCAATTGCTTTTTGTGCTTCAAATGCTTTTGCTTCACTGATGCATGCTCCCAAAGGAAACCCTACGACAGTAATAATTTTTATACCGCTTCCTTTTAAATATTTTTTTGCCAAAAGAATATTTGAACTGTTTATACATACACCGATAAATTTATATTGTTTTGCCTCTTCAAAAAGTTTTATAAGGTCTTCTTTTGTTGCATCTTGTTTTAAAAGTGTGTGTTCAATGTATCGTTCAATTTCCATAAATTACCTTATACTTTCTAACATGAGAGTCGTTTTAAATCTTTTTGGAGAGTAATATTCAATATAATTTTTTAAAAGATTTATACAAGTATCTAAAATTTTTTCTGTTACCAAATCATCATATTTTGTAGATGTGCAAAAATCTTCTTTTAAAATAGTGTTCAAGAACTCTTTAATTTTAATATGAATTTTAGTTTTCTTGCCTGCATCATCTGCACAAGCTTTACATAAAATTCCGCCTTGTTCTATAGAAAAATAAATTTCATCGTCTTTTGGCGGTTTTGTACATTTAACACACTTATCCAGTTCAAGTGAATAACCTGTTATATCCATAATTTTAAGTTGAAATTTCAAAACACACAGCATAGTTTGCTCTTTTGTTTTTGCACTGCAGATTTGTTCTAAAAATGTGTAGAAAAGGTTATAAATTTCAGCACTGTTAGGGTCATTTTCCACGCCAAAATTTGAAACGATTTCAGAACAATACATAGCATAAAACAGTTTATTCATATCTTGTCTGAGGTTAAAAAAAGTGTTTAAAGCTTCGGCTTGGCAGATTGTATCAAGGTTTCTTCCTTTGTTGAGCATCATTTTATTTGCTACTAATAAGTCCATTCTTCCGCCAAGTTTACTCGAGAGTTTTTTTGTTCCTTTAGCGACTCCTTTTATAAGACCTTTTTCTTTTGAATACATAACAATAATCTTATCAGCTTCACTTAAACTGTAAGATTTAAGGTTAATAACGTTTGTAGTAAATTGTTCTTTCATTAAAAATTATTTTCGCTTCCCGAGTATACGCCTCTAATGTAGTGCATTAGTTCGTTTGGAGTATCAGAGTGTTCTAATGCAACTTCTTTTGTAATTAATCCCCTTTTATATAAGTCATATAAAGACTGATTAAATGTTAGCATATCATTATAAGAACCTTTTTGAACAAGTTTATAGATTTCTTCAAGGTCATCTTTTATTATAAAATCTTTTATTGTTGCGGTTGAGTATAATAATTCAACAGCAGGAATTCTGCCTTTTCCGTCGACTTTAGGTAATAATTTTTGAGAAATTGAGCCTCTGAATACTTCTGCAAATTGACTTCTGACTGCTTCACGTTCTGACGGATTAAAGAAGCTTAACATACGATTAATAGTTTGAATGGCATTGAAAGTATGTAAAGTCGCAAATACTAAGTGACCTGTTTCTGCTGCGTGCAGAGCACTTTGAACGGTTTCCATATCTCGGATTTCACCGATTAGTATAACATCGGGATCTTGTCTTAGGGCAAATTTTAAACCGTCTAAATAGTTAGCAGTATCGACTCCTATCTGTCTTTGAGTAAATATTGATTTATTGCTTTTATAAACATATTCTATAGGGTCTTCAATTGTAACTATATGTTTTTTTTGAGTTTCATTAATATGATTTAAAATAGAAGCTATTGTTGTAGATTTTCCCGAACCTGCAACACCTGTTACTAATACTATCCCGTTATCCAGTTGTGAAAATTTTTCTACGCTATCAGGCAAATTAAGCTGTTGAAATGAAGGTATATTATATGATACAAGACGAATAGTCATTGAATGATAACCGAAAGACATTGCAAGATTAACTCTAAATCGGCAAATACCCTCTATATCGTAAGGAAAATCAGAGTCATAAGAGTTAAATATTTTATCTCTCATTGAAACGGGTGCCATTGTATCAATGGCATGAATCATATCTTCTTCTGTTACCGGCGGAAGTTTGGACTTTAGTATTTTACCGTCTATTCTGAATGACGGTACTTCGCCAACTATAAAATGTAAATCTGATGCACCCAGCTCCATTGCTTTTGCCAGTAAAGAATCTATTGTATATTCGCTCATTTAATAACTCCCAAGTTAATACAATAACAGTATATATCTTTTTTTATATTATTTAAAAAAATTAATATTATGTAAAGTTTTTGACTATTACGTGTATTTGTTGTGTAATTAAAAATGTCTAGACAAAGGTATCATCAAAATTGTACATAAAAGAACTGGAAGTCGACAATTTTAAATCATTTGCAAGTGATATGACAATTCCTTTTCTGAAAGGGTTTACGACTATATCAGGGCCGAACGGATCAGGGAAAAGTAATATCATAGATTCAATATTGTTTGCTTTAGGACTTGCAAGTGCAAGAAACTTGCGTACCGAACAATTATCCGACTTTATTTCCACCCATACAAAAAAGAATGAAGCCTATGTTAAAGTTACTTTTGAGCCTGAAAATAATGATGAAGAAGCTATAACCGTAGCAAGAAAAATAAGGAAATCGTCTCAAGGCTTTAACAGTGTTTATTATTTAAATGACCAAGTGTCTACCTTGACTGATATTCATACAAAGCTTGAAAAATATCGCATAACGCCTAACAGTTATAACGTTATGATGCAAGGTGATGTTATGAGCATTACAAATTGTTCAACCGTTGAAAGACGTAAAATTATTGATGAAATAGCGGGTATTGCAGATTTTAACAGAAGAATTGAAAAGGCTCAGGAGGAACTGTTAACGGTTGAAGAAAGGGTTGAAAATGCAAACCTTATTTTAACGGAAATTGATGCTTCTATTGAACGTTTGGCTCAGGAAAAGGAAACGGCTTTAAAATATCAAAAGTTAAAAACGGAAAAATTTCAACTTGAAAGTCAAATTACAACAGTTAAATATTTTGATATTAAAAGAAATTTAGAGCTTGCTCATCAAAATATTTTGGAATTTAACAAAAAGAAAAAAGATGAAGAATTAAACCTTAAAAAACTTGAAGAAACTTTAGCAGAGATTAAAAAAAGATATGCTGAAATCTCGGAACTTGTAAAAAATAACGGTGAAGCCGAACAAATCGAAACAAAAAAACAATTGGAGGAATTAAAAGGTCAGATTTCAAGAAAAAATCTTGCCGTAAGTTCCGTTGAAAAAACAATCCATGATAACCTTAAAACCATTGAAAATTCTAAAAACGGAATAGATAATCATAAAGAAAAAATTGAAAAAATTACTTTAAAAATTGAAGAAAAGAAAACTGAAATTGCTTCAATAGAGGAAAATATAAAAATTCAGGAAGCCGAATTATCAAAGATATTGGAAGAAGTATCGGGGCTGAACAAAAATGCCGATAAACAGCTTGAAGAGAGAAATAATCTGAAAAAGGAACTTGAAAAATTAAAGGAAGAAGAATGGTCGTTAAAATCGGAAACCATTCCTTTAGAAACAGAACTTGCAAGCTGTAAAAAAGATATAGAAAATGCAAAAAAATCCTTAGCGGAGTTAACTGATTTTAAGACAAACTTTAACGCTAACAAGGATAAATTAAATCTTCAGGTAGAGGAATTAACAAAAGAACTTGAGGATTATAAACTTGCCCAAGAAAATGTAATGTACAATTTGGATAAAAATAAAAATGAAATATCCGATTTGATGCACGATATTCAAATGGCACAAAAAAAGATATTAACAATAGAAGCTCAAAAAAGTGCTTATGAAGAAATAAGCCTTGGCAAATCAATTGATACTGTTTTAAAAGCGAAAATAAGAGGGGTTCATGCACCTTTATTACAGCTTGGCAGTGTGGATAATAAATATTCTGCCGCACTTGAAGTTGCAATGGGCGGAAGAATGAAAAATATTGTTGTTGATGATGAGGAAGTTGCAAGACACTGTATTGATTATTTAAAATCGGCAAGAGCCGGCAGTGCAACATTTTTACCTCTAAACAGAATGAAAAAAGCACCAAATTCATTAAAAATGCCCAAAGAACGAGGTGTTGTGGATTATGCAATAAATCTTGTTGATTTTGATGATATATATATTGATGCTTTTTACTATGCACTCGGTGAAACCTTGATAATGGAAGATTATGACAGTGCAAAAAGATTGATTGGCAAATACAGAATAGTAACGTTAGACGGAAGTTTATTTGAAAAATCAGGTGCCATTACAGGTGGTGACAGACAAAACAGCGGATTGAAGTTTAACCAAAATCAGGATGAAGAGTTAAATAAGTATAAGTCACGTTTTTCTGAACTTCAAAAACAGTATATGGAACTGGAAAATAAACAAAAAGAGCTTCAAGAAAAACAGGAAAAAATAAGGTCAAATTATTCCAATACAATGACGGCTTTAAACGGAGCTAAAATTGAGTTAAATAATTTAAATAATAATTCTAAAAATAATGAAGAAAAAATTGAAGAATATAACAAAACAATAAAAGAAAATACTCCAAAAGTTCAAAATATTGAGAAAAAACTTGAAAAATATGAAGAAAAATTAGTTGACTTAAATGATAAAATGCTTATTCTTCAAGATAAAATTGCAGAAATTGAAAGCAGAATGACTGAGGGCGAACTTAAAAAACTCAAAGAAATGACTGCTGCTATTGAAAATACCATTAAAGAATATAAAAATAAAGTTTTAAAATGCAGTAATGAAATAAGTGAATTTAATCGTGATATTGATTTTAATAAGGAGCTTATTAAGGCAAAAGAAGAACAAATTCAAAGACTTATAAAAGATAATGAAACAGCAGAAAATGACAAAATAAAATTTGCGGATGAAATAAAAGAAATTGAAGTAAAAGCACAAGAATTAGAAGAAAAAATAAAAGCTTTAGGCGAAAAACTTGTTCAATTACAAAAACAAAGAGATTTAGTTCAGGAAGAACTGTTAAATACAGAAACTCAAAAAAATAAAATAACAAATGAAATAGAAAAAATAACAGAACAAGTAGAAGCCTTTAAAGCAAGAAGACGTGAATTAGAGCCTCAATTGGAAGAAATAAGAGCAGAACTGAAAGAAAATGAAATTGATATAAATGCTCTTGTTCCGACGGAAATTTCAACGGAAGAAATAACGGGAAAAATTCAAAGACTGCAAAAACGCATGGAAGAAATGGAACCTGTTAATATGCTTGCCATTCAAGCTTATGATGAAGTTAAAGCCCGTCAGGAAGAAAAGAAAGAGCAAATAGCAACACTTACGAACGAACGCAGACAAATTTTAGAAAAAATGAACGGTTATGAGCAGATTAAAAAAGAAACTTTCATGAAAACGTATAATAATATAAATGAAAATTTCAAAGATATATTTGCTAAGTTATCGGAGGGTGAGGGCTCTTTGATGCTTGAAAACCCTGAAAGTCCGTTTGAAGGAGGGTTAACAATAGAAGCACAACCCAGAGATAAGAAAAAACAAAAACTTGGTGCTATGTCAGGCGGTGAAAAGTCATTAACTGCACTTGCTTTGGTATTTGCAATCCAAAAATATCTTCCCGCACCTTTCTATGCACTTGATGAAGTTGATGCAAACCTTGACGGGATTAATGTGGAACGTTTAGCCGATATTATTCAACAGCAAGCAAAAAATACGCAATTTATAGTAGTTAGTCATCGTAAACCTATGATAGAATCAGCTAATAGGACAATAGGTGTAACTCAAAAAGAACATGGTAAAACTCGCGTAACAGGGGTGAAATTTAGGGACTGATTAAATGTTAAATCCAAAGGATACAAATAACTTCTATATACAATCATCAACTAAATCTTATGAAAAAGATTTAGGGTTCACTCCTGACTCGATTTTAGATAGTCCTGTTGAAGAACTTGACGGGATTGAAGTTTTGGTTCAGATGGCAAAACAAGGTAAAATTGACCCTTGGAATATTGATATAGCTGATATTGCAGATAAGTACATGCTTCATATTGCTGAAAGTAAATCTAATAATTTACGTTTGAGCGGGAGAGCTTTATTTTTTCTTGCAGTTCTTTTAAAACTCAAATCTAATGTTCTTGTAGGACTTGACCCTATGCAGTTTGAAGTACATGAAGAAGTTAATCCCGAATATGATGACTCTGATGATTCAAGATTTTCCGATGAGCTTTATTATCAGGATTATTACCCTGATAACGTTATTCCTATTGAAGATATTATCCAAAGAAGAACCAGTGTTAAACTTAACAGAAACAGAATAGTAACTTTAAAAGATTTAATAAGACAATTAGAGTTTTATGAACAGCTTGATAAAAAACAAGCAATAAAAAATTCTTTGGAACGGGCAAAAAGAAGAGTCCGTAATTATGCAAATATGAGTGCGGATGATATTATTAATCTTGCCCACGAAGAATACATAGAAAGTTCAATCAAAATTTTGCATGAAAACTTAATACAAATCTTTGAAAAAGAAGAAAAAGTTGAATTAAATACTTTAACTCTTTTAGGTCTGGATAAAATATCTGCATATATTGCACTTTTATTTTTGACGGCAGAGAGTGAATTTGATTTGGAGCAAGAAGAATTTTATTCTGATTTGTACGTTGTGAAAGGGAAAGCTCCGGTTAAAGAAACGGAAGAACAAACGGCATAGAGGCAGAATATGGATTTAAAATCAAGAATAGAAGCTGTATTGTTTGTAACTGGTAAAGCGGTCAGTTTAAAAGATATTTCAGAAATTTTAGAAACTGATGAACAAGAAGTTGAAACAGCAATGCTTGACTTAATTATGGACTATTCTTCACGTGACGGAGCTCTTGAAATTGATGACGAAAACGGGTATATTATACAAGTTAAGGAAGAATACATGGATATTGTTGAGAAACTTTGTCCTGTAGATATAACAAATGCTGTACTAAAAACCCTTACGGTAATTGCATTAAAAGAGCCTATAAGACAATCGGAATTAAAAGAATTAAGAGGTTCAAGTGCATACGATCATGTACAAGAGTTGGTAGATAAAGGTTTAATAAGCAGAAAAAAAGATAAAAACGGACGTTCATATAACTTAAAAACTACGCCAAAATTTGCAGAATATTTTAAAATAAAAAGTAACTCAGAAATTTTATCAAAACTTGAAACAAAAAAATTATCGGAACTATTGGAATTAAATAAATAATAAAAAGGAGAGTATATGGCACAAACAACTGATTCGCACAGAAAAGAACAGAAACGAAGTTTAAAAACATCAATATTGATATTCGTTATAGTTCTGTTATTAATTATGGGTGTATTCTATTTTTTAAGAAATATGGTACCTGATTTTATGTTTAATCAAGGTAAAAAATATTTAGATGCCGGACAATATGAAAAAGCTTTGAAAACATTTGTAAATGTTGCAAATGCAAAACCTTATGATTCAGAACCTATATATTATCAAGCTTTGGCTTTATCAAAAATGCCTCCTACTTATGAAACTCAAAAAGCATTATATGAGATTTCACAACTTGAGGATTGCGATGAAGCAAGTGAACTTGCTGATAATGTATTAATGAATATGAGAAGAGATTTAGAAAATCAAATCGGACCAAACTATGCTGATAATATTTTATTTGATGATGTATTAATCAGATGGAATAATTCAAAACCGATAACATTTTCAATATCAGCTGATTCAAGTGTACCTCCTGAATCAATTAATGCTGTTAAAGATGCTGTTTATTCTTGGCAAGGTGCTACAAATGGTACAATAAGATTTCAAGAAACAAATGTTGACAGTTCTACAAATATTAATATAAGATTTACAAATGATATTTCATTAAAAGATGAATTTGATCCTAATAAACTTGGAAAAACGGTTCCTGCTTATAAAGATAATGTACTTCAAAAAATGGATGTATATATTAAGAAAGCAGATTCTAACGGAGTTCCCTTTCCGCCGGATAAAGTTTATAATTTAGTTGTACATGAAACAGGTCATGCCTTGGGACTTGGCGGTCATAGTGCTGACGAAAAAGATGTTATGTATTATACAGGTGATACTGTTAATGTTCCTAATGAAAGAAAAAATATTACTAACAGAGATGCTAATACTGTAATGTTATTATACAGGTTAATCCCTGATGTAATTAATACTCCTATAGCTCAATCTGATTATGGTAAACTTTTATTCCATGAAATATTTACTGCTTATCCGGGTGAAAACTTTGAACTTGAAACACAACGTTTAATTTCTCAATTAAGAGCTAATGGTAATGATATTGTTGCTTGGGTTGATTTAGCTATTAACTTTGGTATGAGAAATCAGTTTGCACGTTCAAATTACATTTTAAATCAAGCGTTGCCTTTAGTTAAAAATGACTATAGAAATCAATTCGTTGTACTTTATAATATGGCCGTAAATTACTATAAATTAAAAGAATATAAAACTGCCGAAAAGAACTTAAATCTTGCTAAAATGCTTAATGATGATTTAGATACACAAATTCTTGAAACATTTATTGATGTAAGATTAGGCAGATTAAGTATTGCTCAGGAAAAATTAAATATTTTATCCAGAACATATCCTGATAATATTGAAATAGCTCTTAAATTAGCGGAAGTTTACCATATTCAAAAAGAAAGAAAACTTGAAAAAGAAACAATTGAAAATCTTATCAAGAGAAATCCAAAAGCTATAAGGGACAGAAGGGTTCTTAAATACAAGGCTAAAAATAAAAAGAATGCTTTTTAGTAATTAGCAATTAAATCATATTCAACAGCTCCTGTTATTTTAACGGTGATAATGTCACCCGGAATGACAGGAGTTGTTGTATTAATATAAACTAATCCGTCTACTTCCGGTGCATCTTTATATGAACGTGCTGTTACAATTCCTGTTTCTTGTATTGTTTCAACAATACAGTCAATTTTTTTCCCTATAAGTTTTGAGTTTATTTCTTTTGATATTTGCTGTTGAAGCTCCATCAGTATTTTTTTTCTTTGTTTTTTTATTTTTGCACTTATTTGTGGTTTTAGGCTGTATGCTTTTGTATTTTTTTCTTTTGAAAATTCAAAAACACCAAGTCTGTCTATTTTCATTTCTTTAATAAAGTTATAAAGTTCATTAAAATCTTCTTCGGTTTCTGTCGGATAACCTGTTATAAATGTTGTTCTTATTGCTGCATTTGGTATAAGTTTTCTTATTTTTTTTATTAAAGCTTTGTTATCAATAAGAGGTCTGTTCATTGCTTTAAGCATATTTTGACTTACGTGCTGAAGTGGTACATCAATATATTTAACAACTTTTTCTAATGAATTAATTGTTTTTAATAAGTCATCAGTAAGTAATGACGGATAAGTGTACATAATTCTTATCCAATTAAGATTTTCAATTTTATTTAATTCAATTAAGAGTTTTTCAAGTGATGGTTTTCCATATATATCTTTACCGTAGCTTGTAGTATCTTGAGCGATTAAAACAACTTCCGACACACCTTTTTTTGCAAGTTCTTTAACTTCAGATACTATATTTTCTATTTTTCTTGATTTATAAGGACCTCTTAATTGAGGAATAATACAATATCCGCAATTAAAATCGCATCCGTCAGCAATTTTTACATAAGAGCTTGCCCCGACTGTTATTTGCTGGCGTGTTATATCTTCGGGATAATTGTATTGCACAGTTTCATTAACTTCATATATTGTTTTTTTGTCTTTTGTAATCTTTTTTATAACTTCAGATATTTTATTTATATCCGAAGTCCCTATAAATGCTGCTGCTTCTGGAATAAGTTCTTTTAATTCTTTTTTATATTTTTGAGGTAAACAGCCTGTTATTATAATTTTTTTACCTGCTTGTATCATATCAAATATTGATTTTACGGATTCTTTTTCTGCATCGTGAATAAAAGAACAGGTATTTATAATAACAATATCCGCTTTTGTTTCATCAAGCGTAATTTTATACCCATCTTTTATTAATTTCCCCAGCATCAATTCAGAGTCTACCAAATTTTTTGCACATCCGTGGTTTATTAAAGCTATCTGCCTCATATTATTTCTTCCTAAATATTTTTATTCCGTTTTGTTCTTCAATTTTGTCATAATTTTTATTTATCATCTCATAAAAATTTTGAGCATAGTCAATTCCAAAAAAACTTTTGCCGTATTCTATGTTATCTATGGGTAAAAATATAAAATATTCGGGTTTATTTTCTTCAAAATGAGATAAAATTCTTTTTTCACCGAAAACATCATCATAAAATAAGGGGCTTAAATTATAGTAAAAATTATCACTTTTTCTGTCTGTTAAAAAGTTAATTATTACCCCCTCGGGCATGATTATGACTTTATCTTCCTGTTTTGTTGTATTAACAATAAAATCAGAAACATATTTTATAGGTTCTCCATCCTTTTTAAAGGTGTAAATAACTCCTTTTTGTGTTTTAAGTTCATAATTTTTATATTGAAGTGAACTGAAATCTTCTGCCATAAAAAGTAAAATACAAGCACAAAGTATTATATTAATATATTTTATTTTGTTTAAAAGTATAACACTTGCAAGTGCTACAAACGGGAAAATAAATATTCCCATATTGGTTACATTTAAAAATAATATTGATTTTGTACTTGCCGTAATTGTTGCGGCTAAAAAAATGAATAAGGCTTTATCTGAGTATATTTTTTTGAATTTTATTACGGTTAAAATTATATTCAAAATAGGTAAAATTCCAAAAATTGCAAATAAAGGGTTATCAAAAAACATTCTGAATTTAGCAAAAAAAAGTTTCAAAGTCGGTGCGGAGATTAAATTATAAATAAGTCCGAGACTTTCTTTTATTTCATTAAAATTCAGACCTAAAGAAAAGAAACTTAAACAAGGAGTGAAAAAGAACGCAATTATAGATATTATAACCCCTTTTAAACCTATAGGCTTTACGAAAGCAAGTGCATAAACAATAATTAACGGATAAAATATAAATTCATATTTGTTTGCTATACTGATGCCCGCAAAAAAACAGGCAAGATACGCCATTATTTTATTTTCGGTTTTTATGTATTTTATAAGGAACAATAGCGACAATAAAAATGATGACAAAGCATAAACTATTGCAAAACAGTATGTTAAATTGGAGTTATATAAAAAAGTATTAAAAACAAGAGCAAATATTATTAAAAGCGAAAATAAAAAAGACAACGATTTATTTAGAAACTCTCTTGCAAGAAAATAAATTGTTATTACGATTAAAAGCGAATTAAAAATTCCCGCAAAATAAAGTGTGTTAATTTTCTGCCCGAAAATATAAAATAACCCCGCATTTATTTGATAAGATAAAGCTCCGTAGATATTAAAAATATCTTTATAAAGAATTTCACCTTTTAACATTTGTGATGGGATATAGAACTCTCTTCCCGTATCTATAAGCAGCAAGCCCTGATGTAAAAAGAAAAACGGAAGTATACCAAGAAATACAATAATCAAAAGAAAGATTAATACTTTATCCGTTTTAAAAAAATTAATCATAAAAACCTCTAATCAAAAGATAAAGTTAATTGCGGAACATCAGGCATGTTAGATTTGGATTTTTTCCCTGATAAGTCTTTAGAGTAATTTTTCTGCATTTTGTTCATGAGATTTTGAGCTTTAGAAACAACACAATCAGGCAATCCTGCCATTTTAGCAACTTGGATACCGTAACTTTTGCTGGCTGAACCTTCTACAACTTTTCTTAAAAATTGAATTTGACCGTTTTCTTCAGAAAGTGTAATTCTATAATTTTTAATCTGTTCAATGGTTTTAGGCATAACATTTAATTCGTGGTAGTGAGTTGCAAAAATAGTTCTTGCTTTAATTTTTGTAGCAATGTATTCTGCAACCGACCAAGCAATGGCGACTCCGTCATAAGTTGATGTACCTCTTCCTATTTCGTCAAGAAGAATAAGACTTTTTTCGGTAGCAGAGTTTAAAATATAAGCTGTTTCATTCATCTCTACCATAAAAGTTGATTGACCTAACGACAAATCATCAACCGCACCTACTCTTGTAAATATTTTGTCCACGATACCAATTCTTGCATAAGAAGCCGGTACAAAAGAGCCGATTTGAGCCAAAAGAACTATTAGAGCATTTTGCCTCATATAGGTAGATTTTCCCGCCATATTCGGACCTGTAAGTATCATAAACTGAGTGTCTTCATAATTATGAATATCAGCTATAAGCTTTAAATCATTGGGAACATATTGACCCATGGGCAGAATTTTCTCTACAACGGGATGTCTGCCGTCTTTTATGTATAACTCTTGAGAGTCAACAACCTCAGGTTTTACGTAATTAGATTCTATTGCCGTTAATGCAAAAGATAAAAGAACGTCAAGTCTTGCTATAAAATGAGCGGTTTCTTTAATTAAATCAACAAATTCTTTTGCATATTCACTCATATCATTGAAGATTTTTTGTTCAAGTTCAACAGATTTGTATTGAGCGGAATATACGTCATTCTCGTGTTTTTTCAATTCTTCCGTCATAAATCTTTCAACATTTGTTAAGGTTTGCTTTCTGATGTAATTTAACGGAACTTGATTAATATTAGATTTAGTAATTTCAATAAAGTAGCCGAAGTTTTTATTGTATCCTACTCTGAGATTTTTAATCCCCGTAATTTCTTTTTGTTGAGCTTCAAAGTTTTTAAGCCATTCTTCACCGCCCGAAAGTAAATCTTTATAATAGTCTAAATCGCTGTTAACATTATCGTTAATAAAACCGCCGTCTTTTGTATTCGCGGGGGCGTCTTCTTTTATTGTTCGTTTAATTATGGAACCGAATTCAACCAAATCAGACATTTTACTTGATAATGAACGCAAATATTCGCTTTGGAATGAATTACAGATATTTCCCAATTCCGGTAATAATGCGAAAGTATCACTTAAAGCGAGATAATCACGCGGATTAGCTGTTGTGTTGCTGATTTTTACTCCGAGTCGTTCAATATCGCATACTTTTTCCAATAAAAAAGCAAGATTTAATCTGTTTTCGGTAATATTAATGAGTTCTTCAACCGCATTTTGACGTTTGGAAATTTCTTCAATGTTTTTTACGGGCTGAGTTATCCATGATTTTAGAAGTCTTGAACCCATAGGTGTTTTAACTTTATCAATTGCCCAATATAAACTTCCGAATTTTGATTTATCGCGGGAGGTTTCAACTAATTCAAGATTTCGTCTTGTATTTGCGTCTATTGAAACAAAATCTGAAACCGAATATGGCTGAATAACATCGAATTTTGGCAAAATGCCCTTTTGAGTTTCAATAATATAATCAATTACGGCACCTGCTGCCATAAAAGCTGTTTTATATTCACTAAAACCAAATGCTTCAAGTGATGTTACTTTAAAAATTTCTTTTATATTCCTTTGAGCATTATCTATATCAAAAGAAGATAAACACATTTTTGTGCAAGGATAAAGAGAAGTTATTTTATCAGGTAAGTCGATTTTTTCATCCGGAACTATCTGAAACGGTAATATTTTTTGTTTTTTAATCGGAGTTAGAATTTCAGAGGGTTTAATTCTGGCAAGTTCCGATAAAATTTCTTCTAAAGAACCCTGAGTTATTTTAAATTCTCCTGTGGATATATCCGTATAAGCTAATCCGTAGATGTTATTTTGGCAAATAACAGAAGCTAAATAGTTATTTCCCGTAGGCTCAAGCAGATTAATTTCCGTTATAGTGCCTGCAGTAATTGTTTTAACTATATCTCTTTTAACTAAATCGGTTGTTTCTTTGGGGTTTTCCATTTGCTCACATATAGCAACTTTATAATTTTTATTTAAAAGTTTTGGTATATAAGTGTTTAATGATTTAACGGGAATACCCGCCATAGGCACTTTACCTATATCTCCGCCGTTTTTATGAGTCAATGTTAAACCGAGTTCTTTTGAAAACAATATGGCATCTTCAAAAAAGCCCTCGTAAAAATCGCCCAATCTGAATAAAAGAACGATGTTGCCGTATTTCTTTTTTATGTCCAAAAATTGTCTGAACATTGGAGTTGCTTTGCTGTAATCAACATCGCTGCTGTTTGTATTCTTGATTTCTTCATTTTTCATAGCTATACTTAATGTATTACAAATTTTAGTATATTTCAACGAAAACACAATTTTTAGTAAAGGAGTTTTAATGAAAGGTTGTCTTAGTTTTATTATAAAGTTAATTATTGCGGTTTTGGTATTTTTCGGTCTTGTACATCTCGGGGCAATTGATTATTTAAAGGATAAACTTGATGAATATAAAAACCCTTCTCAAGAACAGATGCTTGATAAAACAAAAGATGTTATTGATTTATCACAAATAGATGATGAATACAGTATTGATAAGAATTTAAAAATTCTTAAAAACAGAATGATTATGGCAGATCATAATGCTACGGGTCAAAAGATGGTTATGATTGAGCCAAAAGATGGTGACATCCTTACAAAAAAAGATATTAACAGTAAAGATATTCAGCAAAAAATTGATGAAATAAGAGCAAAATATAAGCATAAAGTGGTTAAATTTGATACTCTTAAGGTAGAAAAACATGGTAATTTGGAGGGTATAAATCAGGAAATACCGTATGTAAAAATTTCTGCTTCAATTTCTAATTTACCAATGAAAGATATTGAAGGTATTATAGGTGTAGCTGAGCTTGAAAACGGAAAGAATTTAATAGTTATATCATTTAACGAAAAAGGAAAATATTCTCAAATAATTACGGATGCTTTTTATAAAAAGGTTGAAAAATGCAAAGACAATACGAACGGTTGATGCGAAAATGTATAGCTCTTGCAAAAAAAAGTGAGGGGCATGTCAGTCCTAATCCGTTAGTCGGTGCAATAATATTTGATGATAATTTCAGAATAATTGCTCAAGGCAGGCATGAACGCTACGGACAAAACCATGCCGAGCGTAATGCGATATTATCGGCAAAAGAAGATTTAAAAGGAAAATCAATAATAGTAAATTTAGAGCCATGCTCGCATTTCGGAAAAACTCCGCCTTGTGCTGATTTTATTATTGAAAAGGGAATAAAACGGGTTATAATAGGCATGGTTGACCCAAACCCTATTGTATCGGGGAATGGCATAAAAAAACTTCATGATGCGGGTATTGAGGTTATAACAGGTATTTTAGAAGATGAATGTAAAGAATTAAATGAAATATTTATTAAAAATCAACTCTATTCAAAACCTTTTATAACAATTAAAACGGCAACAACTCTGGACGGTAAAACCGCAACAAGAGACGGCAATTCAAAATGGATAACCGATGAAACCTCAAGAAAAGAAGTACACAAGTTAAGGAATAAGTACGATGCCATTTTAACAGGTTCTAACACAGTTATAAAAGATAATCCTACTATGACTTGCCGTATCAGGGGAGGAAGAAATCCCGTAAGAATAGTTCTTGATACCAATTTAAAAACCGACCCGATGAGTAAAATATATGATAATGACGGTACTAAAGTTATTATAATAACATCGGAAAAAACCTCAAAACAAAAAGAAAGCAGATATCCTTCAAATGTAAAGATTATAAGATGCCCCCAATTGCAAGGGCAGATTGACATAAATAAAGCAATAGAACTTATATATCAAGAGGGAATAAGATCAATACTTGTTGAAGCGGGTGCAAAAATAAATAATTCAATAATTCAATCAAAATCAGCAGATAAATTAATACAATTTATAGCACCCAAAATACTTTCAGATAAAGATGCCGCAAGTTTTTCACAAGGCTGTGTAAGGAGTCAAATTGCGGAATGTAACAATTTAATTTTCCTATCGACTAAAAAACTAAAAAACGATATAATGGTTATCGGCAAATTTATAAGTTAAAACAGAGGAGACTTATGATACAAAAAGTATCATTGAATAATATTTCTTTTTACGGAAAAGAAGAAAATAAAAAGAATAATTCAAATCCTGTTATAAAAAAAGGTGCATCATATGCGGATAGTTTTGTTAAACACTCTGTACAATCAGCACCCATGCTGTTGGCTTTAACGGGGTTATGGTCTTTTGTTGATTATAAGAGTGCAAAAATTCCTATGAAAACGTCTCTTGCAAATAACTTTAAATCATTTTTTCTGCCGGTGATGTTAGTATCATCATTGCTTTTATCTGTAATTGATAATAAAAATAATAATCATAAGTCAAAATAGTTTTTTTATAGTATAATGAAGTTATGAATCAAGATTTAGCTGAAAAATTATATAATTTACAAAAGAATGTATTGGAGTTACATAATCTTTTTGATTTAAATATGGTTGCAAATCAATCAAGTTCTGTTGAAGATTTGTTATCAAAAATAGCTTTCCTTGTTAAATCATCATTAAATCTAAAAAACATGAGATTTTTCTTATGTAATAACGGAATTTTTCAAACAAAAAATATTGTCACAAATTCTGATTTGGAATTTGAATTTGACGCAGATAATGCTCCATTTTTACAAGAAGAAACAGATGAATTAATAAAAGTTGTAAATCAGGACGGAAGTCCTTTGTATAAAGCATTTTGGAATTTACATAAGTTGTATGAACTTCAAAGTGTTTATTTAAAAGTTTTTTATAATGACCATAGACCGTATTGTGTTTGTTCTATAAGCTCAAAAGAAGATGACAGTGAATTTACTCAGGAAGATTTAAAATATATTAATCAGGTATTTAGTTGTATTGATCCGATTTTGAAAAAATTTATCAGAACAAAGGAACAAGAAACAAGAATAACAGAGCTTAATAAAACATTGCATAATTTATCAATATTATACAATATTTCGCAAGCGGTTAACTTTATTGATGATTTAAAAAGACTTATAAGCGTAATATTGGATAAAGCAATCGAAACGGTAAACGCGGAAAAGGGCTCATTAATGTTGTATGACCCGTCTGATAATACATTGCAAGTTAAAGTTGTATACGGTTTAAAAGATAAAAAGCATGAAGATGACATTAATAACGGTATTGTAGAATGTCAAAAAATGAAGCCTGAAAGCGGTATAGCCGGTAAAGTATTCACCGAGAAAAAATCTATAATTACAAACCTCGGCGGACAAGACCCGAGATTTAATCAGCAATTTGAAAATTCCAATAATGTTTCTTCTCTAATTTGTGTTCCTTTGATTGCAAAAGGGGAGTGCATTGGTATCATAAATATTACCAATAAGAAGAACGGCAAATTATTTAATAAAAAAGATTTAGAGTTTGTTGAAGCTTTGGCAAATCAGGCTGCTATTGCTGTTGATAATGCTCAATTATATGAACTTGCTACAAAAGACGGCTTGACCAAGTTATATATTCACAGACATTTCTATTTCTTATTGGAATCAGAAATTAAAAGAGTTCAAAGATATCACCATGTTTTATCCATAATAATGATGGATATAGATAATTTTAAACACGTAAATGATACATACGGACACTTAGTCGGTGATATGGTATTAAAAGAAATAGCCTCAACAATACAGAAAACAATCAGGCATGTTGATATTCCCGCAAGATACGGCGGTGAAGAATTTACTATAATTTTGCCTGAAACACCGGTTTTAAATTCGGTTACAATTGCCGAAAGATTAAGACAAAAAATCAGTGAAATCGAAGTAAAGGTTGATGAACAAACAATTATTCGTCCGACTGTCAGCATCGGTATAGCAGAATTCCCGAATGCCGCCGAAGATATAAAGGAATTGATTGACTGGGCGGATAAAGCTTTATATGTTTCTAAAGAAAACGGTAAAAACTGTATTCACTATTATTTTGATGAAAAATTTACAAGATACAATCCGTAAAAAATTTTTGTAAATATTCATAAATATTTGTAAGTTGTAAATAATCCTAAAACCATGCTTGCAATATAATTATCATGTAAGTCATGACAAAAGAGGTTAAAACCTTGAGAACAGCTATATACCCCGGAAGTTTTGATCCGATAACAAAAGGACATTTAGATGTTCTAAAAAGAGCGGGTGATATTTTCGACAAAGTAATAATAGTTGTATCGGTTAATTTAAACAAAAAGAGTTTTTTACCGCTTGAGGACAGACTTACGTTAATAAAAGAATCTTGTAAAGATTTAAAAAACGTTGAAGTAGACAGCTTTGACGGGCTTACAATCGAATATGCAAAAAAGAAAAACGCTAATGTACTTATAAGAGGGCTCAGAGCGGTTTCTGATTTTGAATATGAGATGCAGTTATCTCAGGCAAACAGTGCATTATGTTCTGATATACATACTGTTTTCCTTATAACAAAGCCGAAATATAATTTTATATCCTCGGGAACGGTTAGAGAAATAGCTTTAATGAAAGGTGATGTATCAAAATTTGTCCCCGAACCTGTTGCAAAATATTTAGAATTAAAATATACGAAAGGTTAAAGTCATGACAGAGTTAAGAATTACTCATTTAATAGATGAAGCTGATGAAATGCTTGATAATAAATTCCACGTAGGAAGTTACTGCTTATTTATGAATACCGATGATATTCAGGATATATTGAGCAAAATAAGAGCTATACTTCCGGAAGAAATAAAAACAGCGGAAATGATTCTTAAACGACGTGACGATATTTATATGGAAGCTCAAAGCAGAGCAGACAGAATAATAAGTGAAGCACAAAATACTGCAGCAAATATTTTAAGCGAATCTGAATTAATCAGGGCAGTAAGAGAAAAGGCTGCTAAAATTCAAGAGCAGGTTAAAGAAAACTGTGAAGAAATGAAAAATAAGGCCGCAGAAGAAGCAGATGCTTTAAGGAGAAGTGCATATCAGGAAGCAATGCAGACAAGAGAGGGTGCACAAAATTATGCGGAAAAAGTTTTAAATACTTTAGAACGTGATATTCAACAAACAATAGGCAGTTTGGAAAGAAGTATTGGTGAAGTAAGACGCGGTCAGGATTATTTAGCTCAACAAAAAAACAAACCGAATGAAATTGTTCAAGAACAAGAAGCTGCAAAAGCTTTTGCGGAACAATAAAATAACTTGGAGGAATGGTGGCAACAAGAGTTGTAAAACAACCCGATTCAGGCATGCTTAAAATGATGCCGCAAAGTATTGAGGCAGAAGAAGCCGTCCTTGGTGCAGTGCTTGTTAATCCTCAATCTTTAGGTCGTATAGTTGAATTTTTAAAGCCTGAAAGTTTTTATAAACCGTCGCATAAAATAATTTTTGAAGCTGTGCTTGAATTGTTCAGAAAAAATGAACCAATTGATATAGTTACGGTTTCAGAGCATTTAAGAAACAAAGAAGAGCTTGAAAATGCCGGCGGAAGAGCTTATATTAATGATTTGGCTTTGAATGTAGTCACAACCGCTAATATTGAGTTTTATGCAAAAATTATTCAGGAAAAAGAAATAAAAAGAGCTTTAATAAATGCAGGTTCCGAGATTGTTTCAATGTCTTATGAAAATGAAGAAACCGATGAAGTCTTGGATAATGCTCAAAAATTGATATTTAATATTGCTGCCCAAAAGGATACAACAGATTTAGTACCTATTCAAGACCTTGTTGTTGCAAGCTATGAACAAATTGAGATGCGTTACAATAACCAAGATGATTTAGTTGGGGTAGATACAGGTTTTTATGATTTAAATGCTTTAACCTCAGGACTGCAGAAATCTGATTTAATAATACTTGCAGCACGTCCATCCATGGGAAAAACGGCGTTTGCTCTGAATTTAGCACAAAATGTTGCATTAAAAACAAAAAAAGGTGTTGCTATATTTTCGTTAGAAATGCCTAAACAGCAATTGGTTAAACGTATGTTATGTTCCGAAGCTGAAGTTGATACTCAAAGAATAACTTCGGGGCATATGCAGCCAAAAGACTGGGAAAAACTTGTTGATGCCATGACAAGATTATCCGATGCAAAAATTTATATAGATGATTCGTCAGGTTTAACCGCTACCGATATAAAAGCTAAGTGTAGACGTTTAATGATGGAAGAAAAAGACTTAGGACTTGTTGTTATAGATTACTTACAGCTTATGGAGGGCGGAGGTAACCCTAATGACAGAAACCAGCAGATTTCAGCAATATCGCGTTCTTTAAAAGGTTTGGCAAGAGAGTTAAATGTACCTATTATTGCACTGTCCCAGCTTTCAAGGGGTGTTGAAGCGAGAAACGACAAACGTCCTATGTTATCTGACCTTAGAGATTCGGGTGCTATAGAACAAGATGCTGATATTGTTATGTTTATTTATCGTGATGAATATTATAACCGTGATAATGTTGATAATAAAGGTAAAGCTGAAATTATTATAGCTAAACACAGAAACGGCCCTGTCGGTGTAATAAATCTGTTGTTCCAAGACAGCATTACCAAATTTAAAAATCCTACAAAAACTACGGAATTTTAATTATTTAATAACTCAAAATGATTTTTGTTAAATTTTAAAATCCCGTCATTACGCATTCTTGACAGTTCTCTTGAAAGAGCACTTCTGTCCACACAGAGAAATTTCGCCATTTCTTCCCGTGAATACGGCAATATGATTATATTTTCATTAGTTTTAAATGTTTCTAAAAGTGCAAGAATTTTTTCTCTTGTGGTTTTTTGTCCTAAAATATCCAATTTATCGGTGAGGATAGAATTTCTTTTTGAAATCATTTTCATTATATTTTTTATAAGCTGTAAATGATATTTACAGAGCTTTTCGCAAGGTGTAACAACTTTTTGAAAAGGCAGAAAAAGCACTTCGCATTCACTTTGGGCGGTTATTTCAACGGGTGATTTATTTAATCCCAAGCAAACTATGTTATGTCCGAATATATCATTAATTTTCAGATTTTCTATCAGAGTTTTATTTCCCAAAACATCTTTTTTGTACATATTTGCATAGCCTGATAGCATAACTCCGAGAAAATCAATTCCAGAGCCCAATCCGATAATAATTGAGCCCTTTTTAAAATTTTTGGTTTTAATCCCAATACACTTTAACAGTTCTAAAACTTCATTATTTTCAATATGTTCAAATAAATCAATATCAAGCATAACGAATTAACTGTTCTTTCTTTTTTTCTTTTTTTTATTCAAATCAGTAATGTTTAAATCTTTTTTAGCGTTTTCAACGGAGATTTTAGCAAGCGGTTTATGGTTGCGTCTGTTATAAAAAACAAGCCAATGCTGTCTGTTTGGGTTATCGACCGCAAAAGATAAAGAGCCCGATACATTTTCACCGCGTTTAATGGTTTTCATTGCTAAAGAGTTTTTATATTCCGAAAATATAGAGGGGTGAAAACCGTTATGTAAATCGTTTACAAGTTCAATATCAAAACTTGAGAAATCATATTGAGAGTTATTTTTAATAACTAAATCTAAAGTAATGGTATTAAGGTTTCCGAACGGGTCTTTTTCGAGAAATATATCGGTAATAGCGACATCAAGTCCGTCGTATTTTATTTCGTCCTGACGAACCGCATCAAAAGTCATAACGGGGATAGCTTCAGTGCTTTTAATTTTAACTTTTATTTCGTCCCCCGGAGCAATAAGCACGTGATCACCTTTTCTGAATAAACTCATACCAAGTGCGACAACACCGCCGAGTGCGGCACCGCCCAAAACAGTATAACCCTGACTGACAATAGCACCTTCAATCCCTGCGAGTTCAACTGCCGCCATAGCTCCGGCTACTCCGCCTACAGCAGTAGATGCTACTGCTTCTCCCGCAACTTTTGCAGCTGATTTTGCGGGGTTTAGTTTAGAAGTCATACCGCCTTCTATCGGTATTTCGCGTCCGTCGGGGGTTATAAGATAATCAAACCCCAGTTCAATATAGCCGTCTCTGCCCATTCTTTTAGGGTCAACTATGTTTTTTATTTTTCCATGAGCTACGGTTCCTTTCGGAAGCAAAACTCCCGAGCCCGCGAGTACATCATTTGATACTTCCGCAAAAAATTCATCACCCTCCATTGAGGTTTGACCCGCTAAAACCTGTGATACCGTTAGTTCTATTACCTTGTTTTCTTCAATTTTTTTAACTTCATTAGTAAACAGTTTTTCACTATTTTGTTTATTTACATCGCTTTCTTCAATGTGACCCCTTATAGGCTCTGCGTATGCAAATATGGAAGTATCAAATATACACAATCCCAATAATATTAATATTGCTGTCAGTTTCTTTTTCATAATTCTCTATATATTTTACTACATTATTAATTACATTTCAAAAATTAATATAAAAATATTGTAAGTTGCAAATCAGGCTTTTGATTTTTATGACAATTATATTAAATTCTGTCAGATTAAATGGTTTAAAATTGATAATTATTGACATTAGGTTTTGTGCAAGGTAAACTTTATTCATAATGTATAGAAGTATACATGTGTTAGATAGATACTCCGCTTCTAAATGCCAAAAGGCTGCGGATATCTCAAATGAAAGGAATAATTTATGTTCGCAATTATTGAAACTGGCGGAAAACAATATCAAGTTACGGAAGGTCGTTACGTTGATATTGAATTACTTCAAGATGAAGCAGAATCTAAAGTTGTATTTGAAAATGTTGTAATGCTGGTTAACGGTAAAAAATCAAAAGTAGGTCAACCTTACGTTAAAAATGCAAGTGTTGAAGGCAGCATTGTTAAACATGACAAAGCTAAAAAAGTACTTGTTTATAAACAGAGAGCTAAAAAAGGCTACAGAAGAAAACAAGGACACAGACAAAACTTTACAAGAGTTATGATTAATAAAATCAGAACAACTGCTAAAAAATCAGCAGAAACAGCTTCAGAAGAATAATAATTTAAGGAGAAAATAACAATGGCACATAAGAAAGGTGTCGGGTCAAGTAAAAACGGCCGCGACAGTGAAAGTAAACGATTAGGCGTTAAAAAATTCGGCGGTGAAGCTGTTACTACTGGTAATATCATTGTCCGCCAAAAAGGTACTAAATTTCATCCCGGTAATAATGTAGGTATGGGTAAGGATTATACTTTATTTGCATTAATTGACGGTGTTGTTAAATTTGAACCACATAGACGCGACAGAAAACAAGTCAGTGTTTATGCTGAATAATTAATTTTTAATTTTAAAGAAGAACAACACTAATGTTGTTCTTCTTTTGTTTAAGGAGTTATTAATGAATAATCTCGGTTGTATTTTCCTTGAACAAGGGATTGATTTTGAATTTGACAAAGTATGTGATTGTTGTATTTTGCACCATGATAACAGGGGATTGCCGGTTCTTTTAAATAATTATCATGGTGAAATGATTGATTGGGAATATATTTTTAATGTAAAGGCTCAAAGGGTAGCTAAACAAAAAGAAAAAACAATTTTTGAATGCGAAAACTGCTATCATCTTGGAGAATATTTCTTTTCGGGAGAAAGAAAAATATCCGAGTTTCATTTTTCTCATTGCAGATTATGCAATGCAAAATGTATTTATTGTTCGGATGAATATAGTTGTTCTGTTCAAAATTATAATACTTATCCCATAATTAAAGATTTAATTGAAAAAGGATATTATAAATCAGGCGGGGAAGCTACATTTCAGGGTGGTGAACCTACTTGTATGCAAAACTTTGATGAATTAATTCAATTATTTACACAATACGGTACAAATGTCAGAGTTCATTCAAGTGCAATAAAATATAGTGAAACCGTTTATAATGCTCTTGAACAAAATAAAGGCACTATTGTTATTTCTCTTGATTCTGGTTTAAAAGATACTTATTTTAAAATTAAACAAACAGATAAATTTGATATTGTATGCAGTAATATTAAAAAATATGCACAAGCTTCAAAAGATAATGTTATTATTAAATATATTATTATCCCCGGTATTAATGATAATATATATGAAATTGATAAATTTTTCAGACTGATTAAATCTTTTGGAATTACTACAGTTGCACTTGATTTAGAAATACAATATGCACGTAAATATAATAATAAGGATGTTTCAAATCATATATTTCTTCTTGTTGATTATTTTAATCAAAAAGCACAGGATTTAAAGATTAAGGTTTTAATATACAGCTTTCTTTCATATGTGTTAAAAAACAGAAATATGAAAAAACTTCCTAAATATATCGGCAAAAATAATTTTCTTTGCAGTTTATATATGATTAGATATGTTGATAAGAGAAAAAATATAGAATATAAAAGATAAATTGTTAAAAGATGTAAAAATAATTCTTGAAATTGACATAATTTGGGTTAAAATATAAAATAAAGAACTACCCGAATAGTTGGATAACTATCCGCTTTAATATCAGAGAAAGTAAGATAAAATAGAAAAAATTCTCTTTCTAAAGAGTTAATGAATATGATAAATACACTTGCAAAAAATAATTATAAAACAAAGTTTTCAATGGAAAATTTCCCACAAGAAGTCTTTTTACTTCCTAAGTGGGAAAAAATTAAGTCTTTTTCAGTAATAAAAAACAGATTGTTATTTACTAAAAGTGTTTTAAAATATGACTTATACAGAAGATTTTCCGCAAAAAATTCTTTGGAAAAATATTCTGTAAGGCTAAAAGATAATAAAATAATCGCCAATATGGATTTAAAAATATACAAAGATTGTGTGTATATTATAAATTTCAGCAGTAAAAATTTTGAAGAAGAAGCTTTGGAAAAACTGCTTCAAACCGCTGTAGAAAAAGCATTATATAATACGGAAGCTAAAGAAGTTTATTTTAATTTAAGTCTTGATTATGCAAAAAGAAATAAACTAAAAAAGATTTTAATTAATAATGAATTTGAAATTGTAAGTAATCAAAGCAATTATGAAAAACAGATGTTTGGTGAATTATTTAAATTAGATGCATCCATTAATAAATATTGGACTGATAAAATTAAACAAATGCCTATACTTATTAATAAGTAGATTTCATATATATATATGATTTGATTATCGCAATAAATTAATACAATTAAGAAGAAGAATTTGTAACTTTTTATTCTTCGGAGAAGTTGATGAGCGATAATACAGATAATAATTCATATAACAAAATAAAAAGGCTTACGGATAGTGAACTTGAAAGTCTGTGGCTGAGTTATTTGGATGATAAAACAAATAAAAAACTCAGAGATTTATTGATTGTTCAGTATATATATTTGACAAAATATGTTATAAGCAGAATAAAATTAACATTGCCACCAAATTTTGCCATAGAAGATATAACAAGTTTTGGGGTTGAAGGATTAATAGATGCAATAGAAAAATTTTCGCCCGAAAAAGGTGCTCATTTTGAAACTTATGCCATAATGAGAATAAGAGGTGCTATTATTGATAAAATTCGTTCTCAAGATTGGCTCCCGAGAAGTACCAGAAAAAAAATTAAGGATGTAAAAACAGCTATTGAAACTTTAAGGCAAGATATAGGCAGAACACCTACTACTCAAGAAATAGCAGATTTCTTGGGTATTGAAAAAGATAAAGTCAGTTCTATTTTATCGGAAGATACATCAGTAGGGTCTTTATACGATAAAAAATACTCCGGTGAAGAAGGTATTGAACTTATTGATACTATTGAAGATACAAATTCCGTTAGTCCTTTGGAAAAACTCGAAGAAAAAGATGTAAAGAATGAACTTCAAGCTGCTTTGAAAAAACTCCCCGAACGTGAACGAATGGTTATGGTTCTTTACTATCATGAAAATATGACTTTAAAAGAAATCGGTGAAAATCTTGAAGTGTCTGAATCAAGGATTTGTCAAATTCATGCTCAGGCTATTATGAAACTAAGAAATATTCTTAATGAAAATAAAAGCGAAAGACTTATTAAAAAATAATCTCTTTAATTTTTGAAAAATCAAATTCTTTTTCGTATTTATATTCAAATTTTTCGTTAATAAATTTTTTGAACGCTTCTTCAATATTTTGAGAGCTGTTTAAATCAATATAGTTTAAATTGAATTCTTTTGCTAAATTTTCAACCTTTATATCGTAGCTTAACGGTAATAATTTAACATTGTTCTTTATGGCAATAAGACAGGCATGGTATCGCATGGCTATTAATGCTTCACAAGATGCAATATCTTTTATAATTTTTTCATTGGAAGTATTTTCATATACAACGGCGTTATTTAAATATTGTTTGAGTTTATTGCAGACGGATAAATCTTGTTCATTTTGAAGTGATAATAAAATAATTTCTTTATCCTTATAGTATTCATTAATACAATCTGCAAGTTGTTTAATAATATCATCGGTAAGAGTTTTGAAACCTCTTAATTGTATACCGATTTTATTTGTTTTATCAATACAAATCGGATTGATATTCCAAACAGGATCAACACTCAAGGTTGATTTAATTCCCCAAGATTTTAAAAGTTCAAAACTGTTATTATCTCTAACGCTTACAAAAGAAGCATTTTTTAGAATAAAAGCAGTTAATTTTGCCAGAAATTTATTATTAATAGGCCCTATACCTTGAGCAAAAATTATTGTTTTTTTTCTGAACATCTGAGCAAAGGCAAGAACTGTCAGATAATAAATTAAACTTTTAATGCTTGTTACATCCTGAAGCAGACTTCCGCCACCTGATATTAAGCAATCACAAGCTTTTATTTTTTTTATTACTTCTTTCAAATCAAATGTTTGAGAAGAATTTACATTATAATTTTGTTTCGTTTGTTCGGGATTAGATGAAAAAACATTAATTTCAATGTTATTATTCGTTTGTTTTAAATTATCGATAAGAATTTTTAAAATAGTTTCATCGCCGAAATTATTAAAACCGTAATATCCCGAGATACAAATTTTCTTAGTCATTTTGACCTTTAAATATTTTATAAACTTCTTCTTTAGAAGGAATAGATTTAATTGCACCGTAATTTTTTATTTGAAGTCCCGCAACAACGGCACCTAAAGCGGCGGCTTTAAAGGGGTGCATTCCGTTATTAACGGCATGTAAAACTCCTCCGTTAAAAGCATCTCCCGCTCCTGTATCATCTATTACATCTTCATTTATAAATTTTATAAATTCAATTTTTCCCTGATAGCCGACATAGTAGCCTTTTTCTTGTGAAGATTTTATTATTACCGTTGATAATCCTTTATCCCACAAATATTTAATCGTATTATCAATTGAATTTGTTTCTATAACTATTTTTGAATCATATTTAACATTTAAGAAAATAATATCAAGATATTCAATAATTTCCTCAAAAGCTTCTTTTGCTTCATCTTCCGACCATATTTGAGATGTAAAATTAGGGTCATATGCTGTAATTATGTTATTTCCCTTAGCAATTTTAAAAGCTTCTTTTACTGCTTCACGAGCACTTATGGAAAGAGATTGTGTTATACCCGTAGAATACAATATAGAAGTATTTTTAATATATTCTGGGTCAATATCTTCAATGCAAAGATTTGTTGCTGCTGTTTTTTTTCTGTAAAACGAAAATTCTTTAGAACTGCAAATATCAGGCTTTGAAACCATATACAATCCGTTATTACCCTGAACGGGCTTAACATGAGAAATATCAAGACCTTCATCCTGCCAGCTTTCCATAAGATAACTTTGAAAACAATCCATACCTATTCTTGATATAAAACCGACTTTTGAACCGAGTCTTAGTGCTGTTATTGCAGTTGTAAGAGTATCACCGCCGTAATATTTATCAAGGCTTTTAGCGGTTGTTAAACTTTCTGCGGAAGAAAGTTCTATTAAACTTTCTCCTATTGTTATTATGTCCAGTTTCTCATCCATGATAATAATCTTTTTTGTTCTTTTATTATATTATAAAACTTTCAGATTGTGTTTTTTTATTTGATTGGTTGTTTGAATTTCAGCAATTCTGAATGCTACTTGTTTGTAATTTGTTATATCTTTAGAGTTTTGAATATATTTTTTGTAAAATCTTTTAGCTGCAGATTTGTTTCCCAGTTTTTCGTAGCATATACCGAGTGCTAAATATGCACGATAATAACTGTTATCAAGTTCTAAAATTTTTTTAAATATTTTGGCACAGTTTAAATAATCTTCAAGATGCATATATAATGTAGCTTTTTGAATATATGCTCTTAAAAATTCAGGGTTTGTTTCGATGATTTTTTGATAAATCATTAAAGCCATATCTTCTTCTTCAATCATTTCATGAACAAGAGCCAATTGCATTTGAATATCAAGATTATCAGGCTCAAGTCTTATTGAAGTCATAAGATATTTTATTCCGTTGTCAAAATCACCCTGAATAATATTACAAAGTGCAAGTTCTTTTTGTATATCGGCATCAAACGGTTTTAATTTTTCAGCTTTTTCAAGACTTGAAATAGCTTTTGTGTAATTCTGCAAATTTTTATATGCAATACCAAGCCCCAAGTAAGATGCTGCGTTATTACGGTTCATCATTATAGATATTAAATAACTTTCAACGGATTCTTTATATTTGTTATTCAGCCTTAATTCTTCCGCTTGGCTGAAGTAGTTTTGTGCAAGTGAATTATACATCCCCAAGTCAATCCCCTGTTTTTTTATAATTTTAGAAAATATTTAAAAAAGGGGATATAGCCTAAAGATTAAAATTTATTGACCTTTGGATTAATATAATCAGCTAAATATCCATGCCTGAACAAAATTTGGAATATATATCTTCAGGGAATTTACGATACATTTTCCCTGTTTTTGAATTTATTGCAACGATTGTTGTATAAGCAATAACTCTAAGATTTTGAGTATTTTTTTCAAAAACTTTATGTTCAAAGGTAACGCTTAAAGGTTTAACTTCTTTAATATGAGTTTTAATAATAATTCTTTCATTCATTTTTGCCGAAGACTTATATCGTATGTTCATTTCAACCACGGGAAAAAGGATATCATTTTTTTCCAGTGTTTCAAGTTCAAGGCCCAATTTTTCAACAATTTCAACTCTTGCGGCTTCAAACCATTTTGTATAAGCCCCATGCCATACAACACCATAAGAGTCTGTATCGCTGTATAAAACTCTGATTTCCTGAATATATTCCAATATAAAATCTCCTTATTAAGTGAACAAATCCTGAATTTTTTCTTCTATTTCCACAGGATCCATTTCTTGAGTATAATTATTAATCTCTAGGGCGGTTTGATAGAGCTTAGCAGCTTCAACTTTATCACCGGTAATAGCAATGGAGCGTGCTAAATTATAATTTGCCAAAGCATAATTAGGATTATATAATCTTGCCGCTTCAAAAAGTTCTATTGCTTTTTTGACTCTGCCAAGGTCGTCTAAGTATATTACACCCAGATTGTTATATGCTATATCATAAGTATTATCGTATTGAATTGCTTTTTCATATTCTTTTATTGCTTCTTCGATATTGCCTTTGCCCCAGTAAAGATAACCTAAATTACAGTGTAATCTTGCATTATGAGGAGATGACTCTAGGGCTTTTTTGTATACAATAAGAGCGTTATCATAAGAACCTTTTTCAAAGAAAACATTTCCTAAATTCAAATAAATATCAATATCATTAGGATTAAGACTGAAAGCATGCTGATAAGAACTTATTGCGGCATCGAGGTTGTTTGTATTTTCCTGAAAAATAAAACCTAAAGTTTGAGCAACAACGCTGGTCCATTCAGGGTTGGGGTTAAGTGTAACGGCAGTTTGATAAAATTCAATTGCTTCTTCTATATTCCCGATTAAATACAAATATTGAGCCATACGACAGTGGAATTCAGCTACATGGGGCTGTAATTCTATTAATTTTTTGCATGTTTCTATTGCATTTTCAAAATCTTGCTGTTCTTCATACAACTGACACAGATAATAATGTGCTCTTAGATTAAGACTGTCAAGCCATATAGCCATTTTGTATTCACAAATGGCATCTTCATATCTTTTTAATTCAAAATAAACTCTGCCAAGATTTATATATAATTCAACAAATCCCGGGGCTTTATCTATGATTTCTCTATACATATCCAAAACTTGCTGGCTGTAGCCTTTCATAAACAGAGTCCAAGATATTTTGAAAAATGCCGGTACAAATCTTAAATAGGATATTTTTCTTGATACTTCTTCTCTTGCGTATTTATCAAACGGCAAGGTTAAATATGATGCCAGTAAATTACCTGTTTTTTTATACCATTTTGCTCTGTTTGATAAAGATAAAATTGAATATATTAGATAGTATGCTCTTGAAGATGAAAGCGGTGCAAGCTTTATGGCTCTTTCTGCGGCTTCAACGGCTTCAACAAAATCTCCTTTTTTCATAAAGATTTCTGCTGTCATAAAATGAGCTTCAGCAAGTTTTGTATTATGTTCTAATGCAAGTTTAAAATAATTAAGTGACTTATCAAGCTCTCTTTTGTAGTAAAAAGCCATTGCTATTTTAAAATATATTTCAGCGGAATTAACACAAGATTCTAATGCTCGCTGATATTCTGTTATGGCTTCATCAGCATATTGTTTAATCTGATAAATATCAAGATGCCATTGCATATATAAGTCACCGAGTTTAACATGTAAATCGGCATTGTTTTCATCTTGTAAAATAGCATTTTGACAAGTTTCAATAGCCTTTTGTATGTTTCCTGACTTTTGAAATTTATCTATTTCTTTTGTTATTTTTTTTGTATCGCTGCTGATGCTCATAAGTTGATTTTAACACAATTTTAACAGATTTGCATTTTTTAAGTATTCTTTAGGTGCAAGAACTGATAGTGCGTGTGGTTTTGAAAAATATTTTTCGGCTGTTTGCATTATCTGTTCTTTTGTTACTGTTTTTATTTTTTCAATTAGTTTTTCTTCAAAGTCATAGCCTAGGCCTAAGAATTCATAATAACCGTTTAATGAAGCTTCAAGCATATTTGTTTCTTTGTAAAATTGTCTTTTCCCTATTGCATTATTTTTGGCATTTTTAAGTTCTTCATCCGACATTATTTGCGACATTATTTTATCAATTTCCGTTTTAAAACCGTCTAATGATGTTTTAATGTTTTTAGGTTCAGTTGCTATATATACAAAAAAGCTTCCGCTTAAAATATATGGTTCAAAAACGCTTCTTACGGTATATGCAAGTCCTTGTTTTTCTCTCAGTTCCAAAAATAATCTGGATGATAATCCCGAAGAACCTAAGATTGTATTTAATAAAACAATGGAAGCATAATCATCAGAATATATATTAGGCATAACCCAGCCTTGAAATATTTGTGCCTGATTTGCGTCTTCTTTTTCTATTGTGGATATAAGATTTTCTTCTAATATTTTAACTTCTTTTCTTGTATCTTGTTCATTTTGAATTTTTAAATTACAAAAATGTTTTTCCAATAATTCGTACAATAATTTATTATCAATATCCCCCGCTACGGAAATATTTTTTTGTGCATTATATTTTATTTCTTCGTATGCTTTTAATAAATCTTCTTTTGTAATTGAATTAATTTCTTCTATAATTTCTTTTCTGCCGATTCCGTAAGGATGATTTTTAAAAATTGTTCTGTAGTAATTATCTTGGGCTTGTATTTTAGCTGAATCAAGGTCTGACTCAAATTCGCCCTTAATTTTTATTATTTCTTTTTCATAGTCTTTAAATGTTGAGTTTTCAATAATATCTTGCAGAATTTCAAGAGCTAAATTTATATCTTCATTTAAACAAAATACTTTAAATCTGATATAATCGGCTTTTTTTTCAATACATAAATCAATAGCATTTTCATCTAAAATATTAGCAAGTTCTTCAGAGGTTTTTGTTATTGTACCTTGATATAAAAGCTGAGTTAAAAGATAGTAAAGACCTGCTTTTTCTTCATCTCTGTTTAATTTTGCATATAATACAACGGCAACTCTGGGTGTATTTTTATTATTTTTTACTAAAACATTTATTCCGTTTTTTAATGTATATTTTTCCATTTTAAATCCTTTAATTTTTGTAATTCTCGGGCATTAAAACCGATATTGCGGCTTTATTTATATCAAGGTATTCTTTTGCACTGTTTAAGATATCTGAAGAAGTAATTTCATCAATAACTTTAATATATTCTTCAACATGTTCAAGTTTATCGGTAACAGTCATATAAAAACCGATGTTTTCCGCAATATCTGAAACTGTTTCCGAGTTTTCGGCAAAACCGGCTTTTAATTTCTTTTTAGCTTTTTTCAATTCTTTATCGGTTATACCTTGAGAAATCAATTTATTAATTTCATCTTTTATAAGTTTAATTGAATTATCTTTTTCTTCAGGTTTAAAGTTAGCTTGGATAAAGAAGTTACCGCCGTCTTTAAAATGATAATAATCTGTTGATACAACATTAAATATAGGTTTAACAGGCTTTTCAATAAGTTCTTGATATAATCTTGAACTTTGACCTTGTCCTAAGATTAATGCAATCATTTCAAGTATTGTAGAGGTTTTAATATCATCTGCTTTTGGACCTAAATATCCGAACATAAGAAAACTCGTATTGATTTTTGAATAATCTTCCGCTGTTTTTGTTTGACTTGGAGGATTATCTATAGGTTTTTGTTCAATAATTTTATTTGGTCTGCCTTTAAAATCAAATTCTTTTATAACTTTTTCAATTATTTCATCAGGATTCAAATCTCCTACAATTATTGTTGTAATGTTATTTGGAGTATAGAAAGTTTTATAATAATTTAAAACGTCTTCTCTTGTAACTGTTGAAATAATTTTTTCATTACCGATAACATCGCGTTTATAAGGATGTGAAGTATACATATTTTCATTACAAAGATTGTAAACTTTTGTCCAAGGTTGATCTTTACGCATTCTGATTTCTTCAATAACAACATGGCGTTCTCTTTTTGTTGTTATATGAGGATTATCTATATCAAAAGGTGCACCTATTTCATTATCGGGAATAATAGGGTCAAGCATCATATCGGCGTGGAGTTCCAATGTGTCATTAAAGTTTTTATCATCAGTACCTTTCGGTATGGTTACGTAGTAGAAAGTATAGTCTTTCCAAGTTGCAGCATTAACTATTGCACCTCGAGATTCTAAAGTTCTGTCAAATTCTCCGGCTTTATGTTTTGATGTGCCTTTAAACATTAAATGTTCAAGAAAATGTGATATTCCGTTATTTTCATCATTTTCGTTTATTGAACCTGTTTTTACCCAGCTGCTTATGTTTATTAATGAGCCTGCTTTATATGCAAATACTATTTTATGTCCGTTTTCGCGTTCATATATTATTGCGGGTTTTTCTAAATAAGGATATTCTACGTATGTTTTCTTTATTTTTTCCATTTATTACCTCGGTGTTTCTTAATATTATTGTATCAGATTTTATAAAGATTAAAATATATTTTTAAATACTAGCAAGTTTTTTTTTCTTTAAGTTTTTAGATTAATACATTTAATCATGTAAAAGGAAAGTATAATGACAATTCGGCCCGTATCTTTTGGTTCTTTAATGGTTTTTACCTTGAATGATAATAAACCCAAAGCACCTGTTCCTAAATTAATGAAAATTTCTTTTAATAATAATAAAGCTTTGAAACAATATTATTTAACGGATACGGTAATATATACAAAAGAAAAAATAGACGGAACAGTTCATAATGCATCTCAAAATTTTGCCGAAAGACTGGATAAAGAATATAAAAATCAATTGCCAAGAGGTTCAAAAAAAGTTATTTTAACCGAAGCGGAATTTTATGTTAACCCCAGAGATACTCAGAAAAAATATTTCTTAACCGCGGCAACCGACGAAGATGAAAACAGAATTCATAAAGCTTTAAATAAAAGTGTTGATTTTTATATAGCAAAATTTAGAGGAAAGAAATAGAAAAGTATTCCTCAAAACCTTTTTGTACGGCATCAATAATATTATTACGGTCTAAATTTGAATTTATTTCGTTAACACAAGTAATATAATTTGAGTTGATTTTTTCGTTAAAAATATTTTCGAGTAAAGATTTGTTATAACTGAAAAGTACGGAACCGTGTTGAAGTAAGTAATTTTGAGTTCTGTATTGAGCCGAACCTATTAATTTTTTATTTTCATAACATAAATCGGCACCGGTTGATAAAAGCATACAATAATCATGTGATGCATCAGCTTTCTTTTTTCCGCCCAAACACAGTTCTATATTAAGATGTTGAAAACCTTGTATTATAGCTGATGAAATTTCTTTATATGAATTTATAATTGTGTTTCCGTTATTTATAAAATCAATAGGGCAAATAAAAGAGTATGTTACTTCATCATCATGAAGAAGTCCTCTGCCTCCGGTTATTCTTTTTACTATATCTATATTATTTTCTTTACAATATTGATAATTAATGCTTTCAAAATTTTGATTTCTGCCTAAAGAAACACATTTCGGCTTCCAACCGTAAAACCTTAAAACAGGTTCTTTTATTTGAAGTTTTATGGCTTCATCTAAAAGAAAGGCATCATAATCCATATTATATTTGCCGATATTTTCGCTGTAGGTTATTAATTTAGACATACACCTGATTTGAAAGTTCTTTTTTTATATCTTCAACAAAAATATGTTCAATTGGGGAATTATCATCTTTACGCAAATAAACTTCTTTTATACCGGATTGAACAATGAATCGTTTACAAAGAATACAAATAAAGTTATGTCCGTAAATATACATAACAGAATTTTTACAGCGATCTTGTCCGGCTTGAATAATTGCGTTCTGCTCGGCGTGGATACTTCTGCAAGTTTCATATTGTGTACCTGAAGGAATATTATTTTCTATTCTGAAACATTTTCCAATCTCATAACAGGAAATAACTTTAGATGGAGTTCCGTTGTAGCCTGTTGCTTTGATTTTTTTATCTTCACCTACAATCACGGCTCCTACGTTTGCTCGTAAACAATTTGAGCGTGAGGCTACTGTCTTTGCTATCTCTAAAAAATATTCATTCCATTCCTTTACCATATTTACCTCTTTTGTTATTTTAATAATATCAATCTTCATATAAAGTAACAATATTTGTAAACAATTTTTTAATATATTCTATTTTAATTTAAAATTATTTTATGGTAATAAAACAATTACAAAAAAGAAAAGAAAAAAAAGTTTGGATTAGTTTAACGGGATTAAGAACTTTAATCGTATTTAAATCATTGTTAAATGGGGGTAAGACAATAAATCAACTGGTTGAAATTCTGAAAAATCAACCTTATGTTAATAAATCTGTTTCTAAAGATACGGTAAGAATTGCGATAAATACTTTAAAATCTGCAGGATGTGAGATTGTAAGACCTTCTAAAGCTAATAAATATTTATATGAGCTTTTATCTCATCCTTTTAATCTTAATGTCAATAATGAAGAATTTGATGCTTTGATTGATTTAAGAGATAAATTATCTCAAAATTATAACTGGCAAGAAGTATTAATTATGAATGATTTATTTGATAAAATTTTTGCTCTTACTTGTAATTCTAATCAAATAAATATGGTGTCGGAATCTAAACCTTTAGGCGGGATTAATATAAATGTGCTTTCAATTCTTGCAAAACCTGAAATTTTAGGTAAAAAAATTTCAATAAAATATTCTTCTCCTAAATACGGAATTGAAGATATTGATATTATTCCCAAGAAATTATCTTATGATAATGCTAAACTTCACTTATTTTGTTACAGCTTTAAATATAACAAAACCAGTATTTTAAATATTGAAAGAATATTAGAGATAAATAAAATAGATATTTCGGAAAATTATGAAACTGAAAATACATATTCGGTAGTGTATAAATTAACGGGTAATTCTTTTGAAATATTTACAAAAGCCGATTACGAAGAAATTATTGAAAAAACTCAAAATTTTGTAAAAGTAAGTGCTAATGTGGAAAATGAATTTTTATTTATCCAAAGAATTTTGACTTACGGAAGCGATGTTAAAATAATTTCTCCTGATTTTTTCAAAGAAAAATTAATTGATAAAATAAAACTTATCAAAAAAAGGTATGAAGAAGTATGACAAAGTCCGAAAAAAATCATGATACGGGTTTAAGAGTGCTTGAAGTATTAAAAATACTTCTTGAAAATGAAGTTGCAAAAAAAGAATTGATTGTTAAAATAAAAACAAACAATCAGGTTGAAAGTGTTTACAGTTATGAAGCTTTCCTTAAATATTTTAATACTTTAGAATTTTGCGGTTTTAATTTTGATAAAGATAAAAATAAATATAAACTTATAAATGCTCTCACAAAGGCTGATTTATCCAAAGCGGAAGAAAAAATGCTCCTTAAAATTGTTTCGGATATTAATTCTTTGAATAACAAATCAAAAGAAGAAAAACTTGAAATGTTTTTTGAAAAACTGGATAAATATGTCGATGTTGATTTACACTCTAAAATTGAACAAGTAAAAGAAAAAGAAAGTTTTATATATGACGCAAATGTTAAAAAGAACATAGTAGCCTCTTTAAAAAATATGATTTTTGAAAATCACGATGTTGATTTAACCTATAAAAAAAATAATGAAATTATTGAAAATTCTGAGATTGTTTTAAAGGAAATAACGGAAAAAGACGGGAAAATATTTCTGGTATTCTATAATCCAAAAAAAGGCAGAAATAAAAAAATAAATATAGATTCAATAATATCAGTAAAACAATCGCCTAAAAAAGCACCTGAAAAAACTTATTTAAATTCGGTTGTATTTGAGGTATACGGAAGACTTGTACATTCTTATAAATTAAGAAAAGAAGAACAAGCTTTGAATTTTAGTAATAATCATATTACAGTTTCTAACAGAGGCGAGGATAAAGATACTTTGTTACTAAGACTTTTGAAGTATGGTGAAAATTGTAAAATAATAAGACCAAAAGATATTCAAGAAGAGTTTATTGCTCTTACTGATAAGATGTTAAAAAATTTAGAAGGATAAATAGTGGCAAATATTGCTTTAATTCCAATAGATAACAGACCCGTTTGTTATAAACTGCCTAAAGATATAATAGAGCTTGATAAAAGCCATAAACTTTTTTTGCCTGATATTGATTTAATGGGGAGCTTAACAAAAAATGCCGACATAAACGGTATATTAAATTGGCTTGAGGGCTTGAAAAATATTGATATTATTATAGCCTCCTTAGATACAATAGCTTACGGAGGGCTTATTCCCTCAAGAAGAAGCACGGATATAACTTCTGAAATAAAAGCACGTATTGACAAATTTGTTAAAATTATAAAAGAAAAAAATGTGAAAGTGTTTGCTTTTTCAAGTATAATGCGTATTTCTAACAATAATGTTAACGAAGAAGAAAAAGATTATTGGGTTTTATACGGTAAAAAAATTTTTGAATATTCTTATAACCTTGATAAATACGGTTTTTCTGATACCTTTAGGGTGCCCGATGAAATTTTAAAGGACTATTTCAAAACCAGAGAACGTAATTTTGAAATAAATAAATATTACTTGGAACTTAAAAAGCAAGGTATATTTGATACTCTTGTTTATTCAAAAGATGATTGTGCACAATTCGGGTTAAATGTAAAAGAGGCAAGGGAATTACAAGACTTATCGAAAAATATTGAAGGAATTTACATAAAAACCGGTGCAGACGAAATACCTCTTACGCTTTTATCGCGTGCTGTTAATTTGGGTAAAAAAGTTAAAATAGCACCTGTTTATACAAATTCAGAAAGTTTGAACAATATATCAAAATATGAAGATATATCGGTTAAAGAGTCGGTAAATTCTCAAATAGAACTTTCAGGCGGTATTGTATCTGATGAAGCTGACTGCGATTTAATTTTATATGTCAATAATTTTAAAAATGAACAAGGCGAGCTTGTCATGGATGTATTTGAACCTCTTTTTAACGGTAAAATACCAAAATTTAATAAACCGTATTTTGTTGCGGATATATTGAATGCAAACGGTTCGGATGACAACTTTGTTAAAGAACTTTTAAAAACTGATTTTAATAACTTTTACGGTTACAGCGGTTGGAATACAACGGGAAATACTTTAGGCGGAGGACTTAGTGCCGCTTTAACTTATTTTAAAGCTAATGAACCTGATGAAATTGCATTTAAAAAGCTTCAAACAGTACGTTTTCTTGATGATTGGGCTTATCAGGCTAATGTCAGAACCTTAATAAGAAACAACCCCGAGAATTTAATAAATGGTGTAATTATTGAAAAAATGCACCATTATGAAAAAATTATTCTTGATAAATTTACTCTTAACGCCAAAATTAAATACGCTTTCCCATGGAACAGATTTTTTGAGATTGATATAATATTATGTAAGTGATATAAATTAAATAACCAGTACAAGGGAGTTGTTTAACATGGAAAAGAATAATGAAACTTTGCATATATTAAGGCATTCGGCATCACATATTATGGCACAGGCTGTACAAAAACTGTTCCCGAACGCTAAATTAGCTATAGGCCCGGCTATTGATACGGGATTTTATTATGATTTTGATTTGGAAGGCCACTCCTTTACCGAAGAAGATTTAGCAAATATTGAAGCAGAGATGAAAAATATCCTTAAACAAAATTTGACCTTTGAAAAATATCAAATCCCTGATGTTCAAAAACAAATAGATGAGTTTAAAGCTCAAGGCGAAATATATAAAGCTGAACTTTTGGAAGAACATAAAAATGACAATCCTACTTTGTATCTGACAAAAGATAAAGACGGAAATGTTCTGTTTAACGACCTTTGCTCAGGGCCTCATGTTCCTAATACCACTTTTATAAAAGGTAACGCAATAAAATTATTAAAAGTTGCAGGTGCATACTGGAGAGGAAATGAAAAAAACAAAATGCTCCAAAGAATTTATGCAACCGCATTTTGGAATAAAGAAGATTTGGAAAGCTATTTGAATTTCTTGGAAGAAGCACAAAAACGCGACCATAGAAAACTGGGTGCTCAGCTTGATTTATTCAGCGTTCGAGAAGAAATCGGCGGCGGTCTTGTTTTGTGGCATCCTAATTTAGCAATAGTCCGCGAAGAAATCGAAAACTATTGGAGAAGCGAGCACAGAAAAAGAGGTTATGTAATAGTTCATTCTCCGCAAATAGCAAAATCTAAACTTTGGGAATTATCAGGGCATATTGACCACTATAGAGAAAATATGTTCTTTATACAAAAAGACAATGAAGATGACGAACAATATATAGTTAAACCGATGAACTGCCCGTTCCATATTATGATTTATCAGGCAAACAGACATTCATACCGCTCTTTGCCTTTAAGAATGGCAGAACTCGGCACTGTATACAGACGCGAAAAATCAGGTGCTTTATCAGGCTTAACCCGTGTTCAGGGCTTTACTCAAGATGATGCTCATATCTTCTGCACCCCCGAACAACTGGTTGATGAAATCAATGCTATTATTGATTTTGTAGCAGATACAATGAAAATCTTTAATATGAGCTTTGAAGTAGAACTCTCAACCCGCCCCGAAAGCTATGTAGGCGACCTTAAAAATTGGGAGCTTGCGGAAGCCGGCTTAAAGGAAGCTATGGATAAACGCGGTATGCATTACGAAATTAATGAAGGCGACGGAGCTTTCTACGGACCTAAAATCGACTTTAAAGTTAAAGATGCAATCGGCAGAACTTGGCAGTGTGCTACAATTCAGCTGGATTTCAACTTGCCGGAAAGGTTTGAAATCAAATATCAGGATAAAGACGGACAATTAAAAACTCCCGTAATGCTTCATAGAGTTATATTTGGTTCGATGGAACGTTTTCACGGTATTTTGATTGAACACTTTGCCGGGGCATTTCCTATGTGGCTTGCACCTTCTCAAGTATGTGTTGTTCCTATTTCGGAACGTCATAATGATTATGCAAAACAAATTTATGATAAATTGTTTGCTCAAGGTATAAGAGTTAAACTTGATGACCGTTCCGAAAGTATGGGGTATAAAATTCGTGAGGCTTTACAGGATAACAAAATTCCTTACGTACTTGTTGTCGGTGATAAAGAAATTGAAGAAAATAAGGTTGCGGTAAGAATTAGAGGTATCGGAGAAGCCGGTAAACTCTCACTTGATGAATTTATTAATATAGCAAAAGACAAAATTCAATCTAAAACTCAAGATTTAAAATTTAGTTAAAATAAGAGTTATTATTGAAATTACAATCAGCCTTTGAAATTTTTCAATCTGATAACAAAGTCTTCAATACTTTCTTTTTTATATTGTTGCTTATTTTTTAAATAATTAACATATATAAAATCCATAAAATTGCAATGCTTCTTAGCAATTTGAAAATTTTCTTCTATGGCCGGTAATCTTCTTTCATACTCTTCTTTTGTGCATTGTTTTAGAACTTTGTAAATATCATCTTTAGTATTAAGCTTAATAATTCCGTCAGGGTTAAAAATTTTATCAATTTCAGTAGCACCTAAATAAATAGGAACAGTTTTACAAAGAAAAGCTGTTGTTATACGTTCCGTATAAAAATAAGGTTGAATATCATTTTCAATACAAATAGTAAATCTGTAGTTTCTGAGTGTATCTGAAAGAGGAACCATACTTCCTCCGTCAAAAGTTCCGAATGTATCTGCAAGATTTTCTCTTTTACATTTCATTGCAAGGTCGTAACGATATTTATGCAAATCACACAATAACTTATCGGAAGAAACTATAGAAATATTTTTAGTTTTTTCTAAAGTATTTAAGTTATAATGTTTTACCCCCCCCCATAAGAATTTATAGGGAGTTTTACGTATAATTCTTCAGTTTCATAATTATAATCCCATACAGATGAACAAAACGGAATAAATATGGCATTATCAATTTTATCTAATATTTTTGCACTAAAAGTGAAAATTAAATCAAAATCTTTTTCTAATCCTTTGTGAGTATCAAAAATTTTAAAATCTTCAGGAATTATTGATTCGGATTCATTAAAAAAACCGTATCTTTCTTTTGGATTTCCCATAGTTTCCAGCATTGTACCATTTGAATAAAAATGTTTATCCAAACCTATATTAAATCTGTCAAACATAATATATTTATGGTAATCGTACGGATTATGAACACCTGTAAAATCTCTTAAGAAAAAAACTTCAAGTTTTTCGCCATATTTGTTATATACATTATTATTTCCGTAATCATATTCTTCTTTTTTACGAAAAATTATGTTATTAGTATAAGGAATATATATTTTGCCGTAATATTTATTTTTTATATAAGGTTTTTCTTTTAATTTTGTTCTGACTCTTCTTCTTAATTCGGCTGACGGAATAAAAGCACATATTAATTTTACTAATATTCGGTTCATAAATAACTCTCTAAAAATTTAATATAATTTCAATTTCATAATCTTATATTAAATAAATAATATTTTCAATAAAAATAAAACTTTATTAATTTATATCAATATAAATTCTTTCATCATTAATGATTTTTTCGTAGTTTAAGATGCTGTAAAGTTCATTATCTTCCGTAAATTCTGCACTTATGTATTTGCAGTTGCCCGAATACATTATATCTTTACCGATATTTTTTAAGTTTCTGATATATTTTATGTCATCGACAAGGAAAGCTATGTTGAAATTTTTACCTTCGGTAATAATTAGTTTACTGTTTTCGTTTGAATTATTTTCTTCATTATTTAAAAAACATTTTAAATCAATAACAACAAGGAAATCACCTTTTGAATTTATAATTCCTTTTATATAATTTTGAGTATAAGGTAATTTAGTAATATTTAATCGTTTTATTGATATACATTCTTTTATATATTTTAAATCCAAGTAATAATTGTGTTTGTCTATAGTAAAGAGTAAATGTTGATTTTCAAAATTTATGTTAACGGGAAAAGAAAAAATTTCTTTTTGGTTAATACGAGAAATTGCTCTTAACTTTAAGATATTTTTTGATTTTTCGTCATTAGGGAACAAAGAAGCATAATTTATGGTATTTTCTTCTTTATTATCTTCGGTAATTAATTTATTTAGTGAATCAATATCAATAATATTTACGGTATTTTCATTTAAACGGTATATTTCTTTAAGAATTGATTTTTCGTTAGAATAAGGCAAAGATTGAATGTTTTCCGTATTAATTGAAATAATATTTATATTTTCTCCTGTTCTTAAAGCAAAACAATTTTCATTATAAACAACAATAATCATTTTATCGTTTAAAGAAAATTTATTTGTTTTAATACCGAGAAAAGGACAAATATCAATAACACTTGTCATGACTTCATTATAATTAAACATTCCTATTATTCCCTTTGGAGTTTGGGAAGGAATTTCAATTTCGGGAATATTTATAACTTCCAAGACATTTTTTATATTTACCGCATATTGATTGGAGTCAATATTAAATACAATTAAATGTTCAGTTTCGTTTTGTATATTTGAATTTATAGCTATTAAAGAATTATTGTTCATTTTTAATTAAACCTATATAATAATTATACTATATATTAATGATTAAAAAAACCAAAAAATAGACTATAATTAACTTGTTATAAGGAGTGTAATATGTCTGAAAGAGATATAAGTATTATTAACAGATTGTCAAAAAAGAATATAAAAGATACGGTAATACTTTCAATTGTAACCATATCAATAGTTGCGGTTATGATTTTTGTTGATAATAAAACGGTTATGATAAGTTATGCAATAACAATATTACTGTTTTATTTTCTTCAATATCAATATTCAAGAAGCGAGTTAATGAAATCAATAGATAAACTTATTGATAATGAATTGAAAGATTTCCAAAAAATTACCGCAAGAATATTACAACTAAGTGAAAAACAAAAACAGTTAACAGATAAATATATCCAAACTTTAAATGATGTAATGCAAATAACAAGGCAGTTTAAGAATAATATGTCGAGTTCAAAAGAAAAGACACAAAATTTGTCATCAAAAATGCAAGAATCATATGAATTTACGAATAAAGAGTCAAAATTATTGAATGAAAGTATATTATTAATACAGAAATTAAAACAAAAAGTACAAGTAATAGCAGAATTAATTATAGAATTAACGGATTATGTAAAACAGGTAGGTTCAACGGTAAGCATAGTAGAAAATATATCCGAACAGACAAATATGCTTGCTTTAAATGCAGCTGTAGAAGCCGCAAGAGCCGGAGAATACGGCAAAGGCTTTGCTGTTGTAGCAGGGGAAATAAGAAAACTTGCTGATGAATCTAAACAAGCTACTAACAAAATTACATTCTTAGTTGGTGAAATTGAACGTACTACTTCTTCTACAATTGTTGCAACGGAAGATAGTGCTAAGGATATTGAAATGGGTTATAAAAATGCTGCCATTGTCAATGATAATATTTCTAATGTAGTTAATCAAATTAAAATATTTAATTCTGATATTTCTGATATGCTTGTATCTTCTTCTCAACAGAGTGCTGTCGCTAATGATGTTCTTGAAAAAATCGAAGATATTCAAAAAAGTACTTCCGAAACAGTTCACATCCTTGAAGAAAATATTGAAAACATTAAAGCATTTTCTGAAATTTCAACAAATATTAAAGATAATATTGCTAATTAATAAGGCTTTATATGCAATACAATCCTGAAGAGTTAAATGAAATATTAAATATATTTAAAGGTGAAAGCGAAGAAATAATTCAGGAACTTAATAATAATTTTGTAGAACTTGAAAAATCGCCTTCAGATAAAACACCTTTGAAAAAATTACTTCAATTGGTGCATTCTTTAAAAGGTGCATCAAGAATGCTTGGTTTTAACAGTATTCAGGATATTTCTCATAAACTTGAAGATGTTCTTTCCTTTTGGAAAAATGATACCAGTAATATTGATACCGATGCTTTTCAAGTTATTTATGAAATTTGTGATTTCCTCGGTGAATTAATTATTAAATGTACTGATTTAAAATCTGACTGCTCTGAACCTAAAGTTTTTGACTGTTTAAATAAACTGGAAAAGCTTATTTATTCTAATCCGAATAAAATTATTCAGCCCTCGATTAAACTTTCTGATGATTATATTCATAAAAAAAGTATTGATATAAATGCTATTGTTTTAGAGTTAATGTTTATTATTGAAAAAGATAATAATGATTTAGATTATGAAGAAATAACTCAAGTACTAGAACAAAATTTAAAAGAACTTTCCGATATATTTTTTAAAACCGATTATAAAATTATTAAACAAGATTTAAGTGAATTGTACTTAAAAATTAATAATATTGAAACCTCGGAATTTGATATAAATTTCTTTAAACAAAAAATACCCGAGCTCCGTAAAGATATTTATAATCTTTATAAAGAATTAAATATTAATTCAAATATCAATAAACAAATTCATACAAATAAACCTGAAGAAATAACCGAACAAATACAGGAAACAAATAAAAACGAAAATATACAAGAGTGCGATTATATACTGCACAATCTGCAAAAAATTAAATACGAAAAAGATTTTCTTATAAGAGTTTCAGAGTTATTAAAAAAGGCTTCAAATAAGACTGAAAATGATGATGTCATAAAAATATTAAATAAAACAGTTAATTTACTGGATTTATTTATAAAAAAAGATGTAATTATTGATAATGACAGTTATATGGTAATAATTCACTGTATATATTTGTCAAAGAGAATTTTATTAAACGAAAAAATTACTAATAATGCTAATTTAACATTTTTATTCCAAAGACTAAATGTAATAGAAGATATGTTTAATATTATAAATGTATCTTCCAAGAATGAATTAATACCTCAAAATTCAAACAATATATTAAACCCTCAGGAATTTTTAAATTTAAAGAAAAATTTAAGTGATATAGATTTACAGGAAATTAAAACATTAAGAATAGACAGTTCCAAATTGGATAATTTGATATCGCAAACCGGAGAATTGCTTGTAAACGGAATAAAAACACGAGAACATATAACGGAATTATCGAAGGTTAATGCAAAAATAATAAAATGGCACAGTATTAGCCGAAAAATAATGAATTATCTGAAATATATGGAAAAGAAAGGAATATTTAATATAGAAGTTGATGAAGTTTCTGCTAATTTTTACAAGCGGGCACAAGAATTTTTTAATTCCAATGCGGATATGATTAGTGAGATAAATAATGATTTCAGTAATCTATACAATATGATATCCGAAGATAACAATAAACTTCATCAATCGGCACTTGAAATAGAAACCATAGCAAAGGGTATCAGGGTTTTACCGTTAGCTACAATATTTCATACTTTCCCAAGAATGATAAGAGATATTGCAAAAGAAAATAATAAGAAAATAAATTTTATAATATCAGGCAGTGATACGATTGTTGATAAAAAAATTATTGAAGAAATCAAAATGCCTTTAATTCATATATTGAGAAATTCAATATACCATGGGATAGAAACTCCCGAAGAAAGAATAAAAAACAATAAAGATGAAACAGGTACTATCAAATTAACTTCAAAACAAGTAGAAAATAACATAGTAATAACGATAGATGATGACGGTTACGGAATAAATTTTGCAAAAGTTAAAGATACGGCAAGAATAAAAGGTTTATTGACCGAAGAAGAAATGAATAATATGAGCAATGAACAAATAATGAAATTATTATTTCTTCCCGGGTTTTCAACGGCGGAAACAATAAACGAAATATCAGGCAGAGGCATAGGGCTTGATGTTGTTAAAACTAAAATTACAAACTTAAACGGTGATATATCAATTGAGTCTGTATTGAATAAAGGCTGCAGAGTTACGATAAAACTTCCTCTGTCTATTTCTACAATAAAAACATTTATTATTAATATAAATAATCAGAAATACGCAATTCCCGTAAGTGCAATAAAATATGTAAAGCAAATAACAAAAGAAGAAATTTTCAAAAAAGATTCAATAAATTGTATACTGTTTGACGGACATACAATCCCCGTATACAGTATTGCAGAAATATTCGGCGAAAAATTAAATAATAATAATTCACATTTAACTGTAATTATATTGGAAAGCCAAAATAGGCAAGGGGCATTTCTTGTAGAAAAGCTTTTAGGCGATCAGGAAGTATTTCAGAAAAAATTAGTGCCTCCGATTTTAAAAATCAAGAATATAAACGGTTTTACCACTCTATCTACAGGTGAAATATGCCTTATAATTAATCCTTATGAATTAATGCAGAATACTGTTTTAAATAATAATTAAGAATTCATTTCAGTTTTTATTTGTTGATTTTGCTCTGTTTCAATATCTTTAACATAAGTATAATCAATCATTTTTGCGACTTTTTGACCCCATTCATCAATAATTGCATCGGCATCTTGATTATATGAAATGGGTTCGCCTATTATAACCGAAATATTACCTTTAAAAGGCACCCAATTGTATTCTTCGCAGCCTGTAATGCCTATAGGCAGAATGTCTGTTTTCATTTGTTTTGCAATGACGGCAAAACCTTTATTTATTTTTTCAATTTTTCTGTTGCGTCTTATACCGCCCTGCGGAAAAATACCGAGCATCCAGCGATTTGTTTTAAAAACATTAATAGCCGTTTTGATTGTAGAAACTTCGAGTTTTTCTCGGTTAACCGCAAAACAAGCCAAACTGTCAAGCAGAAAAGCAAGGGTTTTATTTTCAAAAAGCTCTTTTTTCCCCATAAAAGCAATGGGTTTTTTTATTGCTTCACCTACCACAAACGGGTCAAGATAAGAAATATGATTGGGAGCAATAATGAAATTTCTGTCATATGGAATATTTTCACACCCTATATATTTTATTTTATAAAATAAAGGTAATAGAGTTCTTGGCACAAGCCATCTCCCGAACAGTTGAAATTTATATTTACCCTCGGTAAAATCAGAAACATCTCTTTTGGTATAATTTTTCTTTTTTTCTTCCATTCTCATTCTTTCTATGGTTAAGATGGGATATATTCAAAACTGCCCAGTATACATACTGAATTTGCCCATTCGTCAACTATTTCTTCAACACTTTTTTTGCAAGATATAGGTTTACCCGCTTTTAACTGCATTGTTGGTTTACCGTCTTCGGTATTCTTAACTATAATTGCTATCGGCAGAATATCAATGTCCATTTTTTTTGCGATAGAAGCAAAACCTTTAGTTATGTTTTCAAGTTTTCCCGTATTACTTCTTGTACCTTGAGGGAATAAACCTAAATGCCAATCTGTTTTTTTTATTGATAAAGCTGTTTTTATTGTGGATACGTCGACTTTATCTCTGTCAACAGCAAAAGCACCGCACCAATCCATTAAAATCATTGACCAAAATGTTTCAAATAATTGCTTTTTAGCCATATATGCTATTGTAAGTTTATATTGATTTGCTATAAAAAACGGGTCAAAGCCTGTTACATGGTTGCTTGCGATAATATATTTTTTTGATTTGTCAATATTTTCAATACCTTCTGCTTTTAATATCTTATATTTTGACCTAATCATATTAATAATAACTGTATTGCAAGCAATATATTGAAAGGTTCTTCGCCAAATGTTAAAGCTTTTAGGTGTTTTTGTTGAAAATTTTGTTGTCATGATAACCTGTTTTTGTCTTTTTTATTATGAATTATAACAAAAACATGGAATATTAAATATAATATTTTATTCGGACATAATTGTAAATATCGATTTTTATTTGATACAGGCAACGATATACCATAAATAAAATATTCATATTTATTTTTTTCTGTTTCAAGAAAGTAAAGCCAATTTGCCAGCTTTATTATTTACTGCCCTATTTTAACTTTTCGTATACCAAGCACCGCGGGTTTTGCCGTGTTTTATCAGGTAATTATTTTCAACTAAACTCGATAAATGCTTCTTTATAGTATTTATATTAGTGCCCGTTAATTCAGATAATTCAGAAATTGTTGCTCTATCTTTTGTTTCAAAAACTTCCATAATTTTTGCCGAAATCTCCGGCAAATCCAAATTTGTCTGAGCATAAGTGTTTACGTGTTCAATTTTATACTCAAGTCTAATTTTTTGCTTTTGTAATGTCTTCAGGAAAAACATAAGCCAAGGTTCATAATCAGGCTCTTTATTCAATGTCATTTGAGTTTGTCTTAATGCTCTGTAATATCCCTCTTTATTATCCTCAATTATTGATTCCGTTGAACTGTATGGAACATAAACATAACCTGATTTTAGCAATAAAAGATTAGTTAATGCTCTGGATAATCTGCCATTTCCATCTTGAAAGGGGTGGATTGCAAGAAAATTAACAACAAAAATTCCGATAACAATCAGCGGATGATAAAATCTATCCGACAAATTCTTGTTGGTCCATTCAACAAGCTTCTGCATTTTTAATGGAGTTTCAAATGGAGTTGCGGTTTCAAAAACAACACCAATTTCCCTGCCTTCACTATCATAAGCGGCGACTGCATTAGAAACTTTTTTGTATTCTCCTTTGTGTTTTTCATCCTTTGAAGAATATTCAAGCAGGATTTTGTGTAACTGTTTTATATAATTTTCTGATAGCGGAATAACTTCCCAATCCTCAAAAATCGTATCGGCAAGTTTTGCGTATCCTGCGACTTCCTCCTCATCACGATTTGCGAAGGATTGCTTTTTTATTCGGGATAATAATTCTTCAACCTGTTTATCTGAAAGTTTATTTCCTTCAATACGGTTTGAAGACCCTACACTTTCAATCGTTGCAACCTTTTTTAAAGCTCTTAATTTTTCAGTAGCCATTTTGCCTAATAACTTCCAGGAACCCTTAAATTCATCTATTTCGGAAATTATAGTAAGCATTTGATTATTGATTTTTATATTGATATTTTCTAACATGCCGTACCTAATTAGACCTAATACGACCTAATAGTATATTATTTTTATCTAATTGTCAAGATTGCAAAACCTTAAATCATCAAACAAGTAATTGGTTTAACAAATTTCTTGGTATTATATAACTTTAGGTTTAATATAAATATCAGTAATTGTATAAACAGTTTTAAGACTTCCTGACGGAATTTTTGCTTCTTTCCCTTTCATAAGCAAAAATAACGGACATAATAGTACGCTTAAAACAATAGATAAAACCATTTTATCATCCGGTGCTTCGGTAATAACAGTTGATAGCGGTACGTAAGAATTATCAACGCCTTTTGTATGAAAATCATTTATTATAATTTTAGCCGATCTTCCAATCATTTCACGTTTTTGGAACTCTATATTTGCATTGACGGAAGTACCGGCTTTAATTAAAACAGTACCGTTACTATCAGTAACATCTTCTACAACAACAAATGAAACCTCATCTCCCGTTTTAATATTTTTTGTATTAATTTCACTTAAATTTTTAATCATAATCGGAGTATGTGCCGGTAAAAGTTTTTTCCCTGTCGCATTTGTCGATGCAATAAATGACGGGTATTCAAATGTTGCGGTAAATTCTTTGTTATTTGTTATAAATTCATATAAAGTTTGTTCTTCTTCAACAGCTGATGTTATTTGAGCGGGGAATAATCCTGCAAACGCCATAATAAGTGTAAGTGCAATTAGTTTTCTAATTTTCATATTTTTTCTCCAATTTCTTTAAAATAAAATTAATCGTAAATGTAATTAACATCCCCATAATGAGTCCTGTGCAAAATCTAATTATATTTCCCGTATTTATTTTAAACAGGTTGAGTATTATATCTGCTGAACATATAAAGACTATTATTATAAATGCTTTTAAACTGATATTTAGTTTATTAAAAAGTGCAATCAGGCAAGAAACGGTTGTCCCTATATAAACCCCAAGACACCTTGCACAAAGTGAAACGGGATAGCCCAATAGCCAAAAAGAGCGTGTTGGGTTTTGGTGGCATGCGTTTGAAAGAGTATAACTTAACTTTGCACTTAAATCATAGCTGCCGAAATGAGAAAGAAAAGGAACCGCTATCGCACTAAGCCAAAAGAAAGTGCTGTATAGGGCTAATAAAGTTATTAATATATTTCTTGCGTTTTTCAAATACTCACTCCGTTATGTACTTTTAAACTACATATTATTAGTATACTAAAAGGTCAAATTTTTGTATATTGCAAATTTAAAAACTTACATATAACCATATTAAGTCAGATTAGAAATAAATTATTACAAAATATATTATATTGTCAAGTACAATGTAAGGAAAATCAATGACTGTAGACAGAAAATTAATGCGAAATGGCAACGGATGGGCATTAAGTATAAATTCGGTAATACTCGGTTTTTTGGATGTTAACCCCGAGACTGATATGGTCAGGTATACTATGGAAAATGATAAACTGATTATTACTAAAAGTGATAAAAAAATTCAAAAATAAAATTTTATTTATTATTTTTTACATTTTTTCACTTGTAAATTCTCCTGTTCTCTTTTTTAATAATTTACTTGATTAAACTTTATGTTTAATTTATAAATACACATGAACAATAAATCATGGTAGGTATAAAAGGAG
>CANRMD010000001.1 GCA_947631645.1 Candidatus Gastranaerophilales bacterium | reverse complement strand
TTTAATGGTTTCTTTCTGTTTTTCTTGAAGAAGTTTTTCAGAAAGTTTAGGTTTAATGGTTTCTTTCTGTTTTTCTTGAAGAAGTTTTTCAGAAAGTTTAGGTTTAATGGTTTCTTTCTGTTTTTCTTTAAGAAGTTTTTCGGAAAGTTTAGGTTTAATGGTTTCTTTCTGTTTTTCTTTAAGAAGTTTTTCGGAAATTTTTGTTGGACCAGATTCTATAATTTTTTCATTAATAATTTTTTCGGAAATTTTTGTTGGACCAGATTCTATAATTTTTTCATTAATAACTTTTTCGGAAATTTTTGTTGGACCAGATTCTATAATTTTTTCATTAATAACTTTTTCAGAAAGTTTTATCGGACCAAATTCTTGATTTTTTTCCGACATAATTTTTTCTGTTTTTTTATCAAAAATTGATTCCGAAATATCCTGCTTAACGTATTCTGTTATATTTTTGTTTCGTCCATTGATTTTTTCATCAAGTTTTTCTTCCTTTTTCTCAATATTTTTAAGAAGCCCTTCATTAGATTTTTCATATTTAAGCTTATTTTGGATGCTTCTTAGTTGTAAATCAATAAAAATTTTCTTCTTTTTTGACATAAACACCTCACAATAATATAACTATATGTTTATCGACAAAAAATTATAAAACTTTAATAATTATTAATTTACTTTTACAATTTTTAATAAAGTATTAATATCTGCAATGTTATCTTGTATTAATTCAGCAATTTTAGCTAATTCTAAATCTTTAATTTTAGTTGTATCATATTTGGTATTATTCATTAGACTAATTCTAAAATCTAAAGGCGGGTAACTTCTGTCCCATTGTTTTTTGTCTAGTTTATCAAAGGACTTAATATATAAACACTCATCTGAAATATTTCTGCCTAATAAATCAGCTATAATTTCGTTAAGCCAGGAATTTAGTATATTTATATTGACCGAACTGTCTTTGCTATATAAATTATCAAAAATAATACTTTGAAAATTAAAGATATTTAAATTTAATAAATGTCCTACCTCGTGAGCCAATATTTTTATTGATATTTCATCCAGCATACCTTTATCAATTTCAATTAAAAAATATTTATTCATAATTGAAAGTTCTTTTTTTAATCCGGCTTCCTTTATAAGATATTCAAAGGTTTCTATAGGGAATAAATTTTGCATAATTCTTATATTGTGCTTATTATTTATAAAAATTACTATTTGCGGGTTTTCCTGAATGTATTTGAAATAATCAATAAAATAATTTTTGACTTGACTGTGATTTAAAATAATATCTTGTAAATCATCAAATAAATAAATGTAATCATTCAATATATAATAAATTGTATAAAGATTTAATGGGATTGATTGAGAATTTACTTTCTTGATTTTATATAATAAAAAATTAGATATTTCATAAAAATAATTTATTAATTCAAAATTTTTGTAGTTTTTTGCTAAAGAAATAAAAGTATTTAGTCTTTGCACTACAAAAGATTTTGATTTAATTTCTTCCATTATACTTATAAAGTATTTATCAATAACATCTAACAATTTTTTTGAATATTGTAAAATTAAATTTAAATTATCGGAATAATTAAATAAAATGTGTATATAATTATCTAAATTATATGTAGAAATTAAAACAGATTTAATTGTATATATGAATTCTAAGTTGTAAAACGAATAACCGTCAAATAAATTTAAAATTTTAGATAAGTTTTTTTTAGTAGGTTTTTCACAAAATTTATCTAAAATAATATAAAAATAAACGAGTTCGATATTTAAACTATTTTTATTCATTAAAATTTCCTAACTGCTAAATTTTTGTACTTATGTGCATTTAACATCATTTCTGCAATTGCTTTCGAAATAGGCAATCCCGTTTGATATTCATACCAAGAAAAAGCCGGTGAAGGATTGACCTCGAAACAATAATATTCGTTATCATTTGTTTTTCTTAAATCAATGCCGGAACAATACAGTCCAAGATTTAAAGTCAATTTTACGCAAATTTCACTGATTTTTTTGGGAATTTTTATAGGAACAATATTTCGATTATTATCATATCGATAATCACTTTCATCCGAATTGATTTCACATGCGAATGTTTCACCCGTAGCTAGAGCATGAACTCTTATATCTTTACCGGAAATACACTCTTGAAATAAATGTGGACAATTTTTCAGTAAATCTAATTTTTTAAAATCTTTATCAGTAAATTTTTTGACAATAGAACGCTCTGAACTTGCAGATTTATATATTACGCCGTTCTTTTTATATGTCTTTATAAAGTTTTCTACTTCCTCTTTATTATTTGATATTATTGCATTTGGAATTTTTAATCCGTATTGATTAATTATAAAAGATTGATATAATTTGGAAAAATTTGAAAATTGTGCTTTTGGCTTATTAATAACCATTGAATCAATATTTTCAAATAATACATTAAAACAAATTTGCCGTTCTGTTTCAATTTGAATTTTTGTATTGGCAGATATATTTTCTTCAGCTAAACTTGCACTGTCAAATCTTGTATAAATAGCACTAATATCTTTTAAATTAACTTCTCTATTATTTATTAACCAACTTCCGCATAATTTCCCTTTATATGGGTACATTGTTATAGTGTGCTTAAAGGGTATTTCTTCATGGTTAATAATGCAGCAATCAACCCCTTTATTATTTATATAATTAAATAATAATTTTGACATATCTTCATTACAGTTTCCGGAAATTAATAAAATCAACTGTTATACTCCTTTAAAAGATATTTAATCAATATTTTTTCTGTTTTCTTTTTGTTTATATAAAGTAATTCCATAAAAGAAGGCATTTGATTGAATGAATAAAAATAATATTTGTCATATTGTTTTATTGCATAAAAAGATATGATACTGACTCCTATATCTTTTGCAAGTTTCTTTAATCTTGAAATTATCAAATTTGGAATTTTTATCTCTTGCTGATTTGTTCCGTCATATGCTATATATTCATTACCGATTAGGTTAATTATAATATTTTGTCCGGGGAGAGATTTTTGAAAAATATAAGGCGAGCGGTAGAGTTTATCTAATTTTTTCTTAATGTCTACAGAAAAATTTTTTGCAGTTGCGTATCCTAAAATTATATTTTTGATTATAGTTTGATTGTTAAAAAAATTATCAATAAATAGTACATGTTTTGAATTATTTGAAAGAAAAATTGAACTTGTATCTAAATTGTATTTTTGCAATATCAATAAATTTTCAAGCTCCGTTGTGCAGAAATATTTTTTATAATTTGAATTAATAAATTTTGTATTTTTTGCCGAGTTAAGTAAACATAATAATGCTGCATTCCATTCTTCTTCGGCATAAATATTGTCCAGTTCTTCTTTAAATGAAAATAACTCTTTATAAAATGAAATTTCAGAATTTATATAACATAATTTAACTTCATCAAAAGGAATTGAGCATATAATTGATTGAAATTTTTCATTATTATATTTAATTGAAATACCATTATTTACAATGTCTTTTATTGTTAGTAATTTTGTCTTTATTTCCGTCTGTTTTGAAAATTTATTTACAAAATCGCATAAGCATTTATCTTTTGTTTGAGAAAGAAATAAAATCATATATACTTCTTTTTTTACTATCTTTATTATAGATTACAATATTAGTTCCATAAAATCAATTAATTATTATTTGCAATTTTTTATTCTATATTTTAAAAATATTTAATTATAGTAACAATAATGCAAAATTAAATTGATTTAAATTAGAAGAAAGTATTTAATTTTTTAGGTTTTGTTTTAATTCTGAATTTTTATTACCTCATATAATAGTTGAGAATGGAGGTAATTATGACAACAGTAGAACCAATTAGAAATCTTCAAGATATAAAAAAAGTTGAAAATATCTTGAAATGTCAAAACAAGCGTAACTTACTATTATTTACTCTCGGCACAAACTGCGGATTAAGAATTTCTGACATTTTATCTTTGGATGTCAGTGATGTAAAAAACAAAAAGTTTATAGAACTTATCGAGAAAAAGACGGGGAAATATAAAAGGTTTCCTATAAATTCTAAGTTGAAGCCAATGTTAGAGGAATTTACCGCAAACAAAGATATTAATTCGCCATTATTTCTGACGAAATTTGGAAACAGGCTTACAAGAATTTCAGCATACTTTATTGTACGTGATGCTTGCAGAAAAGCGGGTATTGACTACAAAATTGGTACACATACTATGAGAAAAACGTTTGGTTATCATCATTATAAAAAATTTAAAGATGTTGCAATTTTACAAAAAATTTTAAACCATTCAAATCCTGAAGTTACCTTGAGATATATAGGGATAGATCAGGATGAAATTTATAAAAGTTATGAAAATTTTATTCTTTAATTTGAATACATTTTGTTATTTTTGTATTGAAAAAAAATATAATATAACTTAAATTAACATAAAAAAAAATATTTAACAAGAATGATAATTATAATTTATCTTTGTATTATTTAATATCCATAATATAATTCGTAATTCTTTCAATACAAAAATAACAAAATGTTTATGTGGGAGAATAGAATTGTTTGAAAAAATATTTAAAATAGAAAATACAAAAAATCTTTTTCAAATAAATATATTTGGCATAAAGATAAAAAAAGTAAAAAAAAATAAAAATTACAATAACTATGATAAATTAACTTCAAGAGAATGGGGAAATTTATACAATATTAATATGGTTAACTCACTTGTAAACAGTGTAGCGACACAAAAATATTCTGTTTGGACAAAAGAACTATTAACCTTAATACCAAATGGTAGTAAAACGCTTGAAATCGGTAGCGGTTCCGGACAGTCATCGTTGTGCTTAGCAATGCGTGGGTGTGATGCAACAATTTTAGATTTTGAACAAGAGTGTTTAAATTTGTCAAAACTTGCGGCTGAAAGACTTAATGTAAATATAAATACTGTATGTTGTGATGCATCAAATGAATTGCCATTTAAAGAGAAAGAATTTGATTATATATTTCACTGCGGTTTGCTTGAACATTTTAGCGAAGAAGAGCAGATTAAACTTCTTAAAAATTGGAAAAAATATTGTAAAACAATGATTTCCTTAGTTCCGAACGCATCAAGTTTGGCATATAGAGTTGGCAAGCGGATTATGGAGCTTAACGGAACATGGGTTTACGGTGTTGAGAATCCGTTATTAACACAAATTTATATATTTCAAGAAAGCGGATATAAAATTGTTAATGAATATTCAATTGGGGAAGAAGATTCTCTCAATTTTTTAGATAAAAAAGATAAACTTCGTATTATTTTAGAAGAATATATAAAAGACGGCAGAATTCAAAAGGAATTTAACCAAGGATATTTGCTCGTTACAATTGGTGTATGATTTTTTTGATGTTTTTATCTTGCCTCTATATGATGGCTAAATCCTATATCAGACGGATACTCCATATGATTTGGATAAGTTACTTCACAGGCATAATCAGCATCATTAGGAACATTAAATTCATAATTTTCAAACTTAATTTTTTTTAGCGGGAAAAATTTAGATGCATCAAAAAATTTAAAATGCTTACTATTAGATTCACTACTATCAATACCATAATAAATTGTATTGCTTTTTTCCACTATATTAGGATTGTTTAAACGCTTATCTTTTACATATTCAATCATTTCTCTCAAAGTGCCGATTTTAAATATAGTGTTTCTAAGATTATCATAATATTTTTGATGTTCTTCAAAACTATAGTCATCTTTGTAATAATCATAAGGGAATATATCAAGATTAAAAAAATCTTTAGAATTTTGTCCGTAACATAATTGACAATGTTCCCAATATTCATAGAAAAGTATTTGGTTGGGATATTTTTCTAAATATTTACTCACCGAGTTTTTATGCGTTAAAACGAAATTATCCGAATTTTTAGAAAAATCAAAATTTGATTCATCTATAATTATAAAATTATTTTTACAATATTCTTTGCATTTTTCATAATCTTGTCTCATCATTCCAATATCAAAATCATCATCCCACGGAATATAACCTTTGTGTCTTACGGCTCCAAGTAAATTACCGCCTACTAAAAAAGATGGCATGCCGTTTTCTTCAAACATTTTTACTAAATTGTATGAATATTCAGCCAAATTTAATTGGAAATTACGTAATTCCCCTTTTGCAGGTTTCAAAAGTGTTATATCAGTGTGTTCTTTCAAATATGCCAGTTGTGCATTTACTTTATCTAATTCTTTGCATTTCTTTTTATATAAATTCTTATATCTTTTATCTATAAATGATATTTTAATTCCGAAAATATTAAAAATTATGTGTTTGTCGGTTTCTTGTATAGAAAAAATTTTACCCATCATTCTCCTTTTCAATACATTTTTTATATTTTGTATTCATTACAATTATATTTTGTTTTTTAAGTATAGCATAAATTAAAATTAAATGTTTTTTTAAAAATTTAATTGGTAAAAAACGTATTATTACTGGAAAAAAAATTTTTCAATACAAAATATAAATTGAGTATAATAAATAATGTTTTTTTCCCCCCCCCCAACACTTATGAATAATCAATCAATAGCTTTTATTTGATAAATAAAAACGGAGAAGGTGGGATTCGAACCCACGGTGCAGATAGCTCCACACAACACCTTAGCAGGGTGCCGCCTTAAACCTACTCGGCCACTTCTCCTTGATGCTTATTAAATATTATCATAAAAACAGATATTTATTCAAGTATTTAGCAATTAAACCTGTAAATGTTTCTTTATAGACAGCATGCTTCCGCTTGCACTGAAAAATATTGCCATAAGGAATATGCAAAATACTACCGTATTCATTGCAAACTCGGGCGGGTTGACATTTAAGAAATTATGAAGTTTTAATAATCCGTTTTGAACCGTATTTAAAGGAAGTAACGATATTATTGCACCTAAAAAACCGTATATTGCACCTTGTAATATTAAAGGTATTTTTATATACCAATTGCTTACGCCCATTAATCGCATAATTTCAATTTCTTCTTTTCTTGATTGAATTACCAATTGAATTGTACAGTTAATAATTATTATCGTTAACAAAGCTACAACAATTAATACAAGAATAGTAACCGTATTAAATACTGTAGTTAAAGTTTGTAATTTTTTTGCAATTTCCTGTGCATAAGACATATTTTCAATGCCTGATAATTTTTTAATGCTGTCGCAAACCTCGGCAATATTTTTAGGATCATCTACAGTAACATGGAGTGTATCGGGAAGCGGGTTTTCCATACCGCTAACATCGATATCTTTATTCATCTCTTCCCAAGCTTGTTCTTTTGTTATAATAGATATCTTTTTAACGTGTTCAATTTCTTTCATTCTTGATGACATATAAACAGGGTCGGTGCTTGGTTTTAAGTATACCGAAATTTCAAAAGCATCGCCAAGTTTATCAACAAATGAACTTAGAGAAAAACTTGTTCTGAATAATGCACCAAATATAGTTAATATCGCTGCCATAGCAGCAACTATCGCGATATTTATTAAACCTGTTCTGTGTATACCGTATATAGTTTCCATTGCAATTCTGTACATTATTCTGATAGAAGATAAATGTCTTTGCGGAATGTGTTTCTTTACGGTGTCTTTTATAATTCTTTTATTACTCATATCTTCCTGCCTGAACATCCCTGATTATTTGACCTTGTTCCATTGTTATAACTCGTTTTCTAAAATAATTTACAATATCTCTATCATGAGTTGAAACAATAACAGTGATGCCTTTTTCATTAATTTGTTCTAATATTTGCATAATTTCTAATGATGTTTTTGGGTCAAGATTTCCCGTTGGTTCATCTGCAATTAAAAGCGGCGGGCCGTTAACTATAGCCCTTGCTATGCTGACTCTCTGTTGTTCTCCTCCGGAAAGTTCCGTCGGCTTTGCATTCATTTTGTTTGATAAGCCTACAACCTTGAGTGCCCCCAAAACCCTTTCTTGTATTTCTTTTGAACGCATTCCTAATGTTCTTATCACAAATGCAATGTTATCATATACACTAATATTGGGTAAAAGTTTGTAATCTTGAAATACAATGCCCATACATCTTCTTATATTTGGAACTCTGTCGTTGGGCAATTTTGCTATATTTATATTCCCAATCATAACAGTACCGGAGGTTGGAATTTCTTCTCTGTATAATAGTTTCATTAATGTAGATTTTCCGGCCCCCGATGAACCGGTTAAAAATACAAATTCACTGGACATTATATCAAGATTAATGTTTTGCAGTGCATATATATCTTTATATTTTTTATAAACATTTCTTAATTGTATCATTTAAGTATCCCTATTATTTTTTGAGCAAGACTTGCAGCATCCAGTCCGTAGTGTATAAGCAGTTCTTTTGCGTTGCCGCTTTGTCCGAATTCATCATTTATCCCTATTCTGTGAACTTTTACAGGATAATTTTCACTTAAAAGCTCACATACTGCACTCCCTAAACCTCCGATTACGGAATGGTTTTCTATCGTAACAACTTTATTTGTCTTTCTTGCCGAATTTATTATCGTTTCGCAATCTATAGGTTTTACAACCGGAGCATGAATTACTTCTGCTTTTATTCCTTTATCTGATAATATTTTAGCACAATCCATAGTTTCAACCAAAGTTTCTCCGTTTGATATTAATGTTATATCATTTCCCGAGTTTATAATTTTGGCTTTCTTATAATCGAATTTATAGTTATCATCAAAAATATCAGGTAAATTAGTTCTTGCAATTCTTATGTAAACAGGCCCGTAGTGGCTTGCGGCAAATTTGACCGCTTCTATTGTTTCTTTTTCGTCTGCTGGAACTATTATGAGCATATTGGGAATACTTCTCATAAGAGAAATATCTTCTAAAGATTGATGGCTTGCACCATCTTCACCAACAGTAATACCGCCATGAGTTGCTGCAATTTTTACGTTTAAATTTGAATAACAGATAGTATTTCTGATTTGTTCCCAAGCTCTTCCAGTAGCGAACATTGCAAATGTTGAAACAAAAGGAATTTTCCCCGTGCAAGCGAGCCCTGCAGCAGTTGTCATAAGGTCCTGTTCTGCTATCCCAACGTTAAAAAATCTTTGCGGAAACTCTTTTGCAAACATTTTAGTTTGTGTTGAACAGGATAAATCCGCATCCAAAACAACTATATCTTTATTTATTTTCCCTAATTCTACAAGGGTTTTACCATATGCACTTCTGACTGATTTGCATTCTCTTGTCATGTTAACCTCTATTTTAATTCTTCAAGTGCTGACTTTAATTCGTCATCGTTGGGGGCTTTACCGTGCCAGTTAGCATTATTTTCCATAAAAGAAACCCCTTTCCCTTTTATGGTATCCGCTATAATAACAAAAGGTTTATTACTTTGTTTTGCAGTATTAACTGCATCATAAATTTGATTGAAATTATGTCCGTCTATTTCTAAAGCATTCCATCCGAATGCTTCAAATTTAGCTTTAACATTGCCGACAGATTTAACGGTTTCAGTAGAACCGTCTATTTGAAGTTTGTTTCTGTCAACAAAGGCAATAATATTATTTAAATTATTGTGTGAGGCATTCATGGCAGCTTCCCAAACGCTTCCTTCTTCAATTTCACCGTCACCCATATATACATACACTTTGGAATTTATATTATCAAGCCTTAATCCTAAAGCCATCCCGCATCCGATGGAGAGTCCCTGCCCTAATGAACCCGTAGAAACTTCTATACCTTTTAATTTGTTGCAGCAAGGATGCCCTTGAAGTCTTGAACCTAGTTTTCTGAATGTTAACAATTCTTCTTCACTAAAATATCCGCAATGTGCCATTATTGCATATAATGCTGCAGATGCGTGTCCTTTGGATAAAATAAATCTGTCCCGATTTTTATAATCAGAGTTTTTTTCGCATTCGGGATAATGTTTCATACATTTTGTAAAAAGTACATTTAATATATCAATAGCTGATAATGACCCTCCCGGGTGTCCGGACTTGGCATTATGTATCATCATAAGTACTTCGCGTCTTAATTTTTTTGATACTTCTTTTAGTGTTTTAATCTCCGCCTCTTGTAGTGTATTTGTCATTATTATCCCTTTTTTTGTATCGCTTCTATTATAACTTTTATTAAAAAAACGGGCAAAGTTTTATAAATCCTTTTTAATCTTTGAGGCTGTTTATATGTACGATATATCCATTCCCAACCCATTGTTCTGAAAAATTCGGGTGCTCGTTCAACTTCTCCCGACCATACGTCAAATGAACCACCAACTCCAATAAATGTTGTGTTTTGCATTAACTTTTTGCATTTTTTTATAAAAAATTCTTGTTTGGGTGCTCCTAGTGCAACTAATACAAGTCTTGGGTTTTCACTTACCAGCTTGTTTATTATTTCTTCTTCTTTATCCGCAGTAAAGTATCCGTTATGGAAATAGCATATATTGGCATTGGGAAATTCTGATTGTACCTTTTTTACGGTTGTTTGAATAATTTCTTCTTTTGCACCTATAAGGGCGATATTGTATTTATAATTGTTACATATATGTATTAGTTCTTTTGCAAAATCAATTCCCGGAATTTGCTGTTGTTCAATACCTTTAAGTTTTAATGCAAGTTTTATGCCCGAACCGTCAGGTATAACAAGGTCTGCATTTTTTAGTATTACGGAGAATTGCATATTTTTTTGTGCAAGTTCAATCATTTCAGGATTAATTGTAACAATTTGCATGCCTTTAGCATTTTGCATATTTTCCGTAACGATATCAAGTGCTTCGTCAAAAGAAAGCAAATCTACATCATAGCCGAGTACTTTATTTGTATTTCTTTCCATAATTAAATTTTAGCATATACTAAAAAAAATGTTAAAATATTACAACTTTATTTCCGTCAAAAGTTTTTCTTTAAGTTCATTTGCGGAATCTTCATAACCTACTCTGCCCATTAGTGCATAGGTATAATTTTTTGATTGTTCTACTCCCGGCTGATTAAAAGCATCTATGTTATGCAGTGCTCCGGTGATGGCTGTTTGTACTTCGAGCATATATAAAAGTTGTCCTAAATAATAAGGTGTAACTTTTGGAATGCTGATTGTTACGTTTGGTCTTTTGTAATCAATTAATGAAGCCATTGTAGAATCAGCTTCGGCTTGGAATAATTGATTCATTGTCTTTCCGCCGAGGTAGCTTATTCCCGTATATTCAAATATGTTAGGAATTTCAAGAGTAGTATCAAATTCATTTACTCTTAAGAAAGTTATAATTTTATCGTTAGGACCTTCATTATAAAGCTGTATTTGTGAATGCTGGTCTGTAACACCTATAGCTTTCACGGGAGTTTGCCCCGTGTTTACTATATTATTATCTTTATCTCGTTCTTTTCCTAAAGATTCTGCCCACAATTGGCAATACCAATCCGCTACATATCTTAATCTGTTTGAATATGGCATCATAACAGATATTTTTTTGCCGAGTTTTGTATCCATTAAAAAGTGAATTAAGGCATTTTGTGCGGCTATATTATAGTTTATGTCGGTATTTTTAAGGGCTAAATCCATATCCTTTATGCCTTGAGTAATTTCTTCTATATCTATACCGACAAGAGCAAACGGAAGTAATCCTACTGCAGAAAATACCGAAAATCTGCCTTCCACGTCATCTGGAATATAAAAAGTTTTATATCCCTCTTGGTCTGAAAGCTGTTTTAAAATACCGAGATTTCTGTCAGTTGTGGCTATAACGTTTTTTCTGTAGTCATCGCCGAGTTCTTTTTCCATTCTGTCTTTCAGCACCATATATTGTGCCATTACCTCTGCGGTTGAACCTGATTTTGTAATAACGTTAACTAAAGTCTTTTTTAAGTCCAAAATATCTAAAATAGAGTTCATTTGGTCAGGGTCAATATTATCGAGGAAAAATATTCTCGGGAAATTATTTCTTTGTTCTTTAGAAAGAAAATTCCAATACGGAGGTAAAAGAGCTTCGCAAACAGCTTTGCCTCCGAGTGCCGAACCGCCCAGACCTAAAATCAATATATTATCAAAACGATTTTCTACCATTGCGGCAAATTCTTTTACATACCAGATTGTTTCTTCGTTATAACCAAGATTCATCCATTGAAGTTTTTGACCGGGTTTATCTTTATTTGAGTTTAAATCTCCGATAATTTTATGAATGATATCTTTGTATGTATTAAATTCTTCTTCTATGTTTAATCCGTTTTGCTTCCCGACAATTTCGGCCTTAACGTTTCGATAGTTTAGTTCTATCATTTTTCCTCGCTGATTATTGTATAATTTTCGGCAATATACTTATTATTGTACATGTTCACAACTTTTTTTAAAGTATTTTTAAACTTTTTTTACTTTTAGTGTTAAAATTTTTTTATGAAAGAGTTAGATTTTTTAAAAATTATTAGTAATACTTTAGAAAATAATAAATTTTTGGGTGATGATTGTGCTTTTTTGAAAGATTTTGATATTTTTGTTACCCAAGATACTCTTGTTGAAAATGTTCATTTTTCTATGTATACAACAACTCCGTATTTATTGGGAAGAAAGTCTGTCAGCGTAAATTTAAGCGATTTGGCCGCAGCACTTTCTCTTCCTTTGTATATTTGTGTTTCAATTTCATTACCCGAAAATATCAAAGATGATTTTGTAAAGGAATTATACAGAGGTATTAATGATGTTTGTAAAGAATATAATGTTATTGTCATAGGCGGTGATATTACATCTTCCGACAAAATTGTTGTCTCAATTACAGCAATAGGTAAAAGGGTATGCAATTTTGTTACTTCAAGGAAAAATGCGAAAAAAGATGATTATATACTTGTAACCGGAGAATTTGGCTCATCAGGTGCAGGGTTATATGCTTTAAGCAACTTTTTATATGCCGATAAAAAAATTATAGAGGCTCATTTAAATCCTGTTCCGCGAGTAAAAGAGGCTTTATTACTTGCAAAATTTGTTAATTCAAATATTGCACTTATGGATGCTTCGGACGGTCTTGTTGATGCTTTGTACAAAATAGCACAAAACAGTAAAAGAACTTTAAAAATAAATATAAATGATGTTCCCGTTAATCAATCGGTAATTGATTTTTCTAATCAAAACAAATTGGATTATAAGCATTTCATTAAATGGGGTGCCGAGGATTATGAACTTGTTTTATGCGTTAGTGAAGATATTTATTTAAAGCTTGATAAAAATTTGTTCACTTGTATAGGCCGAGTTCAAAATAAGGATAATAATCCTTGTGTTATTATTCAAGACGGTGCTTCAAATGAAACGGTAAATGAAAATGTATTTGAAAAATATTCTTTTAATCATTTTAAAATGTAAATAAAAATAAATTATTGATAATTTAACGGGCAAAAAAAATTATGTTTATTTTTGAAGCATGTGTATAGATAATCGGAATTATTATTATGAACGTAGTAAGCATGCACTCAGCTCAACCGACTAAAACGGTCAATTCGGGCGGTTTTAAGAATCCAAAATCGAGTGTTAAAACTTCGATATTCTATTTTAATGACTTACATGGTCAGATTCCGAAAATGCAAAGATTATATTCTGCGGGAGAGCAAGCTGAATATATTGCAAAACAAACAGGAGCTGACTTTTTTAAATTTTCATCGGGTGATACGTTTATAGGTTCTGATGAAAAAAGAAATAAAGCTGCGGCAAGTTTCCTTAAAATGTCTGAGGTTGATGCTCAAACGTTAGGTAATCATGAGTTTGATATTACGGCTTCTATTTGTGCCGATTTGTTAAAAGATACTAAAACAAAAATTTTGGGAATGAATATGAACTTCCCTGATAATATATCAGAGATGTCAAAAAAAGTTATGCGTTCAACAATAGTTTCCGATAAAAGCGGTCAACAATACGGACTTATCGGAGTTCAACCGTCAGATATGCAAAAAAGGCTTAAAAAACCTGAAATTTTAGAGGGAATAACCATAGATGATAAAGAACAAACTTTGGTTGAGTTGCAGCAAGAAGTTGATAAATTAAGACAGCAAGGTGTAAATAAAGTTATACTTCTTTCTCACGAGGGTAATGAAACAGAGCGTGAAATTGCTCAAAAAATATCCGGTATTGATATTATATTAGGCGGACATTCGCACGATTTAATAGAAGGAGTTAAAGATGGTGAAAATTTATTATATTCTCCTACGGGCGAGCCTGTTCTTATTACCCAGGCAGGTCGTGACGGTAACTATTTCGGACTTTTAAATTTAGAATTTAATGACTTGGGTCAAATTACTTATATTCAAAATAATGTTACCGATACAAACCATTTTGCACCAAATTTGGTTATGTCAAAAACAATTGATTCAATAATGGGAGAATCTCCTAAAATAGGTACATTGGGTTATGCCGACCCTATTCCGAAAAATAATTTGGTTGAAGAAAATCCATGGGCAGATTTTGTTGCCGATGCGGTTAAAAAAGATTTGGATGCCGATATTGTTCTTATAAACTCGGCTAACTTTAGAGGAAGTGTAGATACAGGCACCGTCACAGAACGTGATATTTCAAGTATTTTCCCGTTTAATAATAAACTAAGAAGAGTCAGCCTGAGTGAAAAAGATTTGGTTGATGCAATTAATATGTGTGCAAAATCACTTGTGGCACATAATTCAAAACCCGGGATTATGCAAGTATCCGGCTTGAACTATACCATGAATAGAAATGGCGAACTTGTTGAACTTAATTTTATTGATAAACAAGGTCAGGTTCATCCGATTAATGTTAATAATCCCGACCCGAATAAAAAATATAATGCTGTATATGATGAATTCCTTGTTGGTGGCGGTGATGGGCTTGATATGCTAAAAAAAGAACCGTCGGAAATTCTTGAAAATTATCATTTTGATAAAGATAAATGTACTATTGATTATATTAAATCAATATCTCAACCTTTTGAAGTCAGAAAAGATAACCGAATATGCATAATATAATTTTCTTTATAAATATTTAATTTGACCTTTTATTTCTTATTTTTTACAATAAAAGTGTATTAAAATAGCATGTATAAAAGGATATTTTGGAGTATAAAAATGAAATCACATAATGTTGCGGTAATAGGTTGCGGTATTTGGGGAAAAAATGTTGTAAGAAACTTTTATAATTTAAACGCTTTGCATACAGTTTGTGATTTGGATGAAGAAAACAGAAAGAACCTTAAAGCTCAATATCCTGATGTAAATATTATATCTGATTCAAATGAAATATTTAATAATCCTGAGATTGAAGCGGTTGCTGTTGTTACGCCCAGTCATACACATTATAAAATAGTAAAAACAGCAATAGAAGCAGGGAAACACGTTTACGTCGAAAAACCGATTTCTACCGTATCTGCGGAAGCAAAAGCTTTAACCGATTTGGCTTCAAAAAACAATATGGTTTTAATGGTCGGACACTTATTAATGTACCATCCGGCGGTTAATCGTTTAAAAATGCTTATAAAAGAAGGTGCTCTCGGCGATATAAGATATGTTCAAAGCGACAGACTTAATATCAATTACTTTAAAAATGACAGAAGCGTTATGTGGGATTTAGCTCCGCATGATGTTTCAATGACAAGTTATGTTTTAGGTAAAGAACCCGTAAGAGTTATCAGTGCTGTTGGTGCGTCATCGGATAATAACGATATTATGGATATTACCCATGTTACAATTGAGTATGAAGATAATATTATTGCACATATTTCTGACAGCTGGATACATCCTCAAAAAAGAGTTAATCTTTTAGTCAGAGGAACAAAGGCAACTGCAATATTTGATGATACTTTAGCTGAAAATAAACTTCAAATTTTTGACAGCACTTCACCTAAAGTATCTAAAACGGAAGTTTTGGATTATATTGAAATTGAACCATTAAAACTTGAGTGTCAGCACTTTTTAACTTGTGTTGAACAGGGTAAACAAGCAAGAAGCGACGGTCATAACGGTTTTAATGTTGTGAAAGTTTTGGAAGAAGCGGAAAAAATTATGCTTGGAGAGAAAGTTAAAGCTTTAGATTCCGTAAACTTTGCACTTTCCAGAAGTAAAAAATAGTATTGGGGATATTATATGGCTAATTTATTAACAATTTTAAGAATGATTTTGGCTGTTATAGCTATAGAGTTTATATTTTCAGGCAGACCTGATTTTGCTATTGCTTCAATATTTTTAACCTTATTTGTTATTGTTCTTGACGGTTTAGACGGTATTGTTGCCAGAGCTATGAATGAACAATCAAAATTTGGTTCAGTATTTGATATTTTAGGCGATAGGGTCGTAGAAAATCTGTATTGGATTGCTTTTGCCGTTATTGGTTGGGTTGGAGCGTGGGTTCCGATGGTTGTTGTTGCAAGAGGCATTCTTACCGACGGGTTTAGAAGTATTGCTCTATCAAAGGGTTATACGGCATTTGGCGAATCAACAATGATGAAAAATAAATTCTGCCACTTTTTAACTGCTTCAAGATTTTCAAGAGCCGTATACGGACTTGCAAAAACATTGGTCTTTTTAATGCTAATAATTGCATATATTCCAAACTTTGAATATTATGACGGAATAAGTGTTAATACTTTTGTAATGTATTCAAATATTCAGCCTTATTTGATTATTACGGCAAAAGTTCTTGTATACGTAACTGTTGCCATGTGTATAATAAGAGGTATTCCTGTTTTAGTAGAAAGTAAAAGATTTTTAGATGATGATAAAGAGCAAGTTTAATATAGTTCTTTATGAACCTGAAATACCTCAAAATACAGGAAATATTGCTCGCTTGTGTGCTTGCACTGGGGCCAGATTATTTCTTGTCGGGAAATTAGGTTTTGCATTATCGGATAAATATTTAAAGCGTGCGGGTTTAGACTATTGGAATGATGTTGAAATAATAAAAATTGATTCTTTAGATGACTTGATTAATAATTATAAGAATGCACGTTTCTTTTATTTAACAACCAAATCAAAAAATGTTTATACAAAATATGAGTTTAAAAATGATGATTTTTTTGTGTTTGGACCAGAAACAAGAGGAATACCCGAAAGTATTTTAAATAAGAACAAAGATACATCTATAACAATTCCTATGCAAGACGGGCAAAGGAGTTTAAATTTATCTAATTCGGTTGCAATAGTATTATATGAGGCAATAAGGCAAAATGGCTGAGTATTTGAATGTTAAAAATGTTGTTAATCTTTTACCTGAAAGGTTTGATGACTCTAATAAATCTACATACGGCAGAATTTTAAATATTGCGGGGTCAAATAATTACAGAGGAGCTGCTTATTTATCTTCCGTGTCGGCTTTAAAAATCGGAGCGGGCTATGTTACTTTGGCTGCACCTGATATTATTATCCCTTATATATCTGCTATGCTTCCCGAGTTGACATTTATGCCCTTGAATACCTTTGTTGGGGCTATTTCAAACGATAATTTAATTAATATTGACAGTTATGATGTTGTATCTGTCGGGTGCGGAATTACAACATCTGATAAAACTGGTGAATTCATATTTAATGTATTAAAAAACCGTGATACAAATATAAAATTTGTTATTGATGCTGATGCAATTAATATTTTAGCAAACAGAAAATATGAATTATCCTTAAAAAATTCGGTAATAACACCTCATCCTAAGGAATTATCAAGATTGTTAGGTGTGGATATTAACGAAATATTAGACTCAAGAGAAAAATATGCCCGAATTGCATCACAAACATTTGATTGTATAACGGTTTTAAAAGGACATAATTCAATAATAACGGATGGAGATAAAATATATTATAATTCAACCGGAAACAGTGCACTTGCAAAAGCGGGAACAGGTGATGTTTTGACGGGAATTATTGCCGGTCTTGCTGCTCAGGGACTTGAATTAATTGACGCAGCGAAGTTGGGAGTATTTATTCACGGACTTTCGGGTGAAATTGCTTCAGATGATTTAACTCAATATAGTGTTTTAGCTTCTGATGTTGTTGAATATATTCCACTCGCAATAAATGTAATACTTTCTGAAGATTAGGATGTTTTATGGACAGTGAGACAATTGAAAAACTTAGAGCTAAATTAAATGAAAATCCTGATGATTATAAATTAAATGAGGAATTGGCCATTGCTCTTTCAGATACAGGTGAAAATGAAGAAGCACTTAAAAAGTTTTTGTATTTAAATAAAGTTAATCCTGATAATCCTCTTGTTTTGTATAATATCGGAATTATTCTTGAAAAATTAAAATACTTTGATGCGTCAATAAAAGCTTACGAAAAAGCGTTATCTTTAGATGATAATGATATTGATATAATGTTTAACCTTGCAAGTTCATATATAAGAGTAAAAAAATATGATGAAGCGGAAAAATTATTCTTAAAAATTTTGGAGCAAGATGCTGATGATGAAAATTCACTTTTCCATTTAGGACAAATATATTCTAAAACAAGAAATCATCAGAAATCTATAGAGTATTTAACAAAAGCATTAGAACTTGATGATAAAGATGTTTATGCAACATTTTATCTTGCATATGAATATTATCAGATAGGAAAGGTGGATGAAAGTATTAAATATTATAATGAAGTTATAAAACTGAGTCCTGACTATAGCTGGGCGTATTATAATCTGGCGTCTATATATTTTGAGCAAAAAAATGAAGAAATGGGAGTTTTCTGTTTGGAAAAAACTATAAAAACAAATTCTATAGATATCCCATCAATAAAATTATATATAAAATTTTTATCTCAAAAAAAGAAATATGTTGTTGCGGAAAAGATAATCAGACAGGCTATGCATAGTTTACCGGATGAAGCGGATTTATACTATATGCTTGCTCAAATTTTTAAAAAATTAAATAATAAAATTAATTATGTTAAATATTTAAAATTTACAGTAAAACGTGAAGCAACATACACAGGTAATGTTGAAGCATTACATTCCGAATTGGAAGAGGCAGAAAAGAAATAAAAAGCCGTGCCACTACCTATCGACATATAGAAATAAAGTTTTTTGTAAATTTACCTACTTTATAATTAAATACACCCGTAAGTTACGCCTTAGTGCTGCTATGTTCCCATCCTGACACGGTTCGACGGCTTACGCCATACTTAGTTATACTATCAACAATAAAAGTACAATCCGCCGTATTTTTATTTGCCTCACAGTAGGCTCTGCACCCCGCATTTATGGCGTTCGGGTCGAGAGATTCGCTACGTCCCCATGGAGCACGGCCTTTTTATTTTAATTGAAATATAATCTTTTTTCAAATAGTTATTAATTCTTCTATTTTTAGTAATCTGTTATATTTTGCAATTCTTTCACCTCTTGACATAGAACCTGTTTTTATTTGTCCCGAGTTAACGGCGACTGATAAATCGGCAATAAATGTATCTTCTGTTTCTCCTGAACGGTGTGAAATTATTGTTTTATAGTTATATTTTTGTGCTAAAAGTACTGTGTCTAGGGTTTCTGAGAGAGTTCCCGCTTGATTAGGTTTAATCAATATTGCATTTGCCATTTTGCCTTGTATCCCATATTCAAGTTTATTATAGTTTGTTACAAATAAATCGTCGCCGACAAGCTGGCATTTGTTGTTTAAAGTACAAGTTAACTGTCTCCATCCGTCAAAATCTTCTTCATTTAAGCCGTCTTCAATAGATATTATCGGATAATTTATAGTTAATTCGTGAAGATAATTAATCATTTCCGCACTTGTTAGTTCTTTTTCTTCGCTTTTTAAAATATATTTTCCGTCTTTATAAAGTTCATTTGCCGCAATATCAAGGCAAATTTTTATTTCATCGGTTGAGTAGCCTGAATTTTCAATTGCTTGTATTATAATTTCTATTGCTTCTTTATTACTGCACAGGTTTGGTGCAAAACCGCCCTCATCACCTACGGAGGTTGAATAACCAAGATTATTAAGTATTTTTTTTAATTCTTGAAAAACTTCGGCTCCCATTTTGATGCTTTCGTAAATATCGCAGCTTACTAACGGTTGTATCATAAATTCCTGAAAATCAAGGTTATTATTTGCGTGAGCTCCTCCGTTAATTATGTTCATCATTGGAATTGGCATTGTTGTTCCGTTTATTCCGCCTAAATATCTGAATAATGGAAGATTTTCGTAATTAGCACAGGCTCTTGCCGCAGCAAGTGAGACACTTAATATTGCGTTTGCTCCTAACTTAGACTTATTGCTTGTACCGTCTTTTTCAAGCATTATTAAATCTATTTCTTTTTGATTAAAAGGATTTTTACCAATTAATGCGGGTTTAATTATTTTGTTTATATTGCATATTGCCTTTTGAACACTCTTTCCGTTAAAATTTGTTTTATCATTATCCCTTAACTCTAAAGCTTCGCATTTCCCTTTTGATGCACCGGAGGGAACTGAGGCGGTTCCTATTGTTCCGTCTGTTAAAATTACATCTGTTTCTATTGTCGGGATACCTCTTGAATCTAAAATTTGTCTTGAATGTATGTCTTTTATTTGTACTTTCATAATTACCTCTTTTTCTTATCTTTTGAGCATCTCATGTATTATGAAAATATGGTATAATCTACATGTATATTTATTGGAGGGAAAAATGAGAAGTTCTAATCCTTTTTTAAGAGACGGAGTGTCTGTAGATACATTCGCTTTGAATGACAGACCAATGTCATTAAACGGTACATTAAACAAATTACTTATATTATCTTTAGTAATGATTGCAGCTGCGGCGGCTGTTTTTTATCAATTTTCAATGAAGCATTTTGATTATGTTAATATTATGTTGATTGTTGGCGTAATTGTCGGTATTGTAAGTGTTGTGGTTATTGCTTTTAATCATAAAAGCACTCCTTATTTAGCTCCTGTATATGCTTTTTCGCAAGGTGCTGTTTTGTCGGCCATTTCTTGTTCCATGGAAGCTTCATTCCCCGGGATTGTTGTTCAAGCTATATCTATGACATTTATTGTTGTATTTACAATGGCACTTTTATACAGAATGAAATTAATTAGAGCTACGGAAAGGTTTAAGGCTGTTTTATTTACGGCTACTGCAGCAATTGCTGTTTTTTATATAGTTACTTTTATTATGTTCTTATTTCATTTAAATGTTCCGTATTTTGCAACTAATTCTTCTTTGACTATAGGAATTAATATTGGAATTGCACTTATTGCCGCTTTAAACTTAATTATTGATTTTGATTTTATTGAAAAAGGTATTAATGCTCCTTTGCCGTCTTTGTATGAGTGGTATGGTGCATTTGGCTTGATGGTAACTATTTTATGGCTTTATGTTGAAATATTGAGGTTGCTTTCAAGATTAAGGAGCAGATAAATATAATAAAAAGACCGATTTTAAATCGGTCTTTTTTATAATTCATTTTTACAAGTTCCCGTTTGTTTAAAACTAATCAAACTTTCAAGTGAGTTTCTTATCATTTCCTCGGTTGCTCCGTCTGTAAAAAATGCCATATGCTGGGTCAGAACAACATTCGGGAATTGTCTTAAATAAGCCATATCTTTATTTTTTATAATGTCTGTTGATAAATAATGGTGATAGATTTCGTCTTCATTCTCAAATACATCAAGAGCGAGTGCACCAATCTTTTCTGTTTCAATACCGTCTATCAGGTCTTGAATGTTGGTTAATTCACTTCTTGCCGTATTTACAATTATTACTCCCGTTTTCATTTTTGCAATATTATCTTTATTAATTATTTCCCAATTTTCTTTTGTTAAAGGTACATGAATTGTTATTATGTCTGAATTTTTAAGGAGTTCATCAAATTCAACATAATTGGCAATGTTTTCAATTTCTTTATTTTTATATTTATCATAAGCTAAGATTTTGCAGCCAAATCCTGAAAGATTTTTTATAACTGCAGAGCCTATTCTTCCCGTCCCTATTACGCCAACCGTCAAATTACGCATTTCTCTGCCCATAAGCCCGTTTAGGGTATAATCGTTAACATTTTGTCTCCACATTGCGGGTTTGTATTTTCTGATACTGATTAACATAAGCATTATTGTAAAATCAGCTACTCCGTTTGGGGCGTATGATACATTGCTTATTTTTAAACCTATTTCTTTTGCGTATTTTACATCATAATGGTTAAAACCTATTGTTCTTGTTGAAATATATTTAACTCCGTTTTGTTTTATTTTATCAAGTAATTTTGAATCTAAACGGCTGTAGCCAAGAGTTGATATTGCGTCAGCACTTTTACATAAATCTAAAGTACTTTCATCAAGTATCTCGTCAGTGGAAACTATTTCTAAATTGTATTTTTGTTTATATTCTTCAATTATTTCTTTTTCGTATGGTCGTTCTTCGTAAATCGCAATTTTCATATTAAAACCCTGCAATGTTCTCTTCTCTTGACTTTTCTACTTCACATTTGACTTGAAAAATTTGTCCGTATAATTCACAGTTCATTGAAAGTTCATTTGCTCTGTTTTGTGTGTATTTCATCAGATTATATATCGGCATTAAATCATTATCAACATTTTCCATTATCCAGTTAAAATCAAGATTTAAAACAACGCTTTTTATATTTATTGATTTACACTTTTCAAGCCACAAATTTATTTCTTCTGCCGAGTCATTTAACCTTGGAACAATAATATATTTTGCTTTAACCCAATCTGCATTTTCGGGCTGAATTTTTGCATATTCATACAAATTTTTCCAAACATTATCATAGGAATTAACTTGTTTTACTTTTCTGTGTACTTCTTTAGAACCGGCATCAATCGATACAAGAACTCTTACTACGCCTTTTTTTAGTCCTTTAATGATTGCGTTGCTCTTTTTTATTGCATTTGTGTGTATAATTATTTTTTTAAAGTCGTTTTTAATAAATTCATTTAACAGTGCTTCAAATTCTCTGTATATTGTAGGCTCACCGCCTGCGAAATCAACAGTTCCGTCCTTTTTTAAGATATTATTTTTAATCATATCTTTTATAAGAGGTAAAACTTTGTATACTTTAGTATTGGCTAAAACTTCTTTGTCTCTGGGTGCTTTACAGTATATGCAGTTAGAATTGCATGGAACCCAAGGGGTAAGAAGCAAATAGTCTATATAATCTTCATCATCCCAATTTTTAAATGCAGTATTAACACAGTCTTTACATAGTTCGGGACAAGAATTTTCACGGTATTTTTGTCTTTCTTTTCTTTTTATATCAAAAAATTCTTTCCAATCTATTTTTTCTCCGTGATAATTTTCATAAATTACAGGTCGTCCGCCGTAACGCGGGTTAAAGTTATTGCAAGAACGTATTCTGTTGCAATGGTCAAGAACCATTCCGTGCTCTATATAACTGCAGCTTTCAAAACCGTCCACTATCTTCCCCTTTACATTAAATTATATTCGGTTACTAAATATCTGAAATTATTGTAATCAACAAGATTAAATTCAAGCTCTTTTGCTCTTTTAATTATGTAATTGCAAAGCTCAACAAGCTGCTGCGGTTTTTCTTTATTCTCTTTTCTCAGCTCTTTACAATATTCGTTTTCAATATCAATTACGATTGATTTTATACCGCAGGCCATATTGAGGCTGAACCATTTTTCTATTTCTTCTTTGTTATCATTAATTTGCGGAATTATAATGTATTTGGTTTCTACAAGATATTTATTGTCATCGCTTTGGGCGTTAGCATATTTTTCAACATTTTGCCAAAATTTATCAAATTTATCGGTTCTTTTTACGGCAAAATAAGTATCTCTTGAACCGGAGTCGGCAGAAAGACAAACTGAAAGTTTCTTTTCTTTTATGCCTTTTTCTATGGCTTTTGAATACTTAATTCCGGATGAGTGTACTGTAATTCTTTCAACACCGTTTTTTAAAAGACAGTTTACTATGTCTTCAAACTCATTGAGAATAGTAGGTTCTCCTCCGGCAAAAGTTACTTCTCCTCCCGGTCTGAATAATTTTTTCTTAAAAAGTTCTTTTAGCATCGGCATAACTTTATAGTGGGGCTTTGAGTTAAAAGCTTTTTTATCCCACTTGGTATAGCAGTATATGCAATCGCAATTGCAGTGAGTCCAATGGTTAAAATGAATATAGTTAATGTATTTTTGCTCGTCATCCCAGCCCTTATTTACTAGGTTAAAACATCCATCGCACCGCGGGTCTATATTTCCGTTAACATTATCTTGGATAAACTTTTCTTTTAACTTAAAAATATCGTCCCAATTGAGTCCTTTCCCTTTGTAGTTTTCTTTTACATAGAGTCTGCCTCCGCCTTTATGACAGCACAAACAACACATTTCAATGTGATCGTTTTCAAAGTTTATTCCATGTTGTATCCAGTGGCAGCTTGTATATTCCCTCATTATATTTTTGCCTCTTTGTTGTTATAAAAACTCATCATATGTTCGGCTCTTTCATATAACTCGTATTTAAGCCCTAATGATTCAGCTTTCTCTTTTGCCCAATTAAATAATTCAATTATTTCATCCGGTACATTTTCTCTTCTTGCGTAAAACCATTTTGATTCAATTTCATGGAAAACGCAGTTAATTCCGTTTTCTTTTGATTTTTTCAGCCAAATTTCCATTTCCTCTTTAGAGTCATTGACTCCGGGAATGACAATATATTTAGTTTTAACCGCATAAGGGTCTTTTTGATGAGATGCGTACCTTTTTAAATTTTTCCATACCCTGTCGTATGATTTAACCTGTTTAACTTTTTCGTGCATCTGTTTAGAACCTGCATCTACTGATACTATTAAGTCTACACAGCCTTTTTTCAATCCTTTTTCAACAGCTCTTGAATACTTAATACACGATGAATGAATTCTTGTAAGAGGGAAACCAAAATCCATAAAAATATTTAAAAGTTTATCAAATTCTTTTAAAAGAGTAACTTCGCCGCCGCCAAAACTTACATGTCCGTTTGGTCTTAATATGTCTCTTTTTAGCATATCCTTTAGAATTGGAAGAAAATTATAGTTTTTAAATTTATTGTATTTATCTTTATCTTCCATTGTGAAACAATACGAGCATCTTGAATTACATTTTGTCCAATAATCAAGATTAATCATACTTATTTTAGAATGATCATCAGGCCAATCCTGTTCTTCAAGGAAAATACAGCCTTCGCATTTTGGGTAAGTTTCACCGCGTTTATGCATATCTTTCATCATTTTTTTGAATTCAAAAAACTTTTCCCAATCTACTGCTTCTCCCTTATAATTATCTTTTACAACAGTATTTCCGCCGCCCTTTGCACTATATAGGCAGCATACTTTATATGAATCTATATCAAAGTTTATTCCTGACTCTATCCAGTAACAGCTCTTATATCGCAACTTCTATCCCTCTTATAGTTTAATTTTAGCATAACACTACAAAAAGGAAAATTATTTTTTGTTATTTTTTATATCTTCTTCAACATGGAATTTTGTTGTTCCGGTTTTCATTTGTCTGTATTTGTATATTGCTTTTGGTATTATATAGCCTAAGAACAAGCAGGATACACCAATGTTTGCCATTACGGAAGCTACTTTTAGCCCTTTAGCTTTGTTTAGAAATGTTTTAACACTTTCGTTTGACATCTTAAATTTTTTATCTAATTCTGTTAAATTTTTGCTAAGTGTATCAAACGCTTTCATATCAATGTATTTTGAAGTATCTATAACGCTGTTACCGTAAACATCTTTAGTTAATGATACAATTTTTGCTTTTTTTGCTGCTTGAACTGCTATATTATCAGGGTTTTGCATTATAAAATTAAGCTTATCAGTTAAGCTTTGTGCAGCTTTTGGTAATTTTGAAATATCTTTCATTATTGTATTATTATTTAAAGCATTATTAAGTGAACTGTCCATAAGCACATCAATAGGTAAATCTATTGGCTTTTTTAATACTGCTGATGAAAATTTATTTATCCCTTTTTCTATTAAATTTCCAAACCCGTATATAAAGAACAGGAAACCGCCCTCTTTAATTGCATGTTCACAAAATTCTGTTTTATTTCTTGAGCATGCAAGTCTTTCGCCAGTTATACCCGCATCAATGATTTTCATGTTATGAACAGGATTAAACATAACTGCTTCAATCGCCTTTTTGCCTATCCCTTTAAATGACGGATTATTTGATTTTATATCATTAAATATTTCATTATTAGTATCATAAATGTTTATTGATTGTGCTTTTGTTTGCTCTTGCATTTCTTTTAATACTTGATTTTTAGTGTTTTTTTGCTTTGCTTTTGTAAGTGCAAAAAATGTACCAAGAGTTAGTGCGGTTGCAGCAATGACTTTTGTTGCATATAGATTTTTTGCAGTTTTTCCGCCGTCTTTTAAACAGTTACTTATTGCATCTTTGACTCCTTGAGTTTTAGATTTGTTTATATATCCCTTTGCATTATCAAGTGCCCATTTTGAATATTCTTTATTTGCAATGATTCTTGGGTCAACTTTAGGGCTGATATTTTTAAATTTATAGATTGTGTTATTAATTAACTTTTTATAAAAAGGTATTCCGCCTATCCAGATTAATTGAGTTCCGAATTCATCAATGGCTCTGTCAAAGCCCTCAATACTTCCGCCCTCTTTAAATGATTTATATGTAAGAGAGGCACTGTCTACGCCGTCTTTTATCATTATCGGTATTAATGATTCTTTATTGCCTAGTGTTGATACTATTTTTGTGGTTACTGCCTGTATATTCATTTCCTTTTCCTTTTTTCTATAAACCCCATATTAAATTCATAAATTTTTTTAAGTTTTCTCTTCGTGAATAATATTTCATATATTTCTCCTTTTTCTTGCATTAAAAAAGCCTTCTAAAAACTTAGAAGGCTTTAAATATTTTCATAACAAAATCGATACGATTATATCGTAAAGCCTCCTTTATATATATAACGTCGATTTTGTATGTACATCATTTTTTATTCCTTTGGTGTAATTATAACACTATTGTGCTGTTTCTTCAACCTGTTCTTCAATTTCTTCTTTCAAAACTTCAGAAGCTGTAACATTTATAGCTAAAGATGCTTTAACTTTAGATGTTAATTTTATTTGCATATTAAAGCTGCCAAGCTTGTTAACGGGTGCATCAAGTGAAATTGTTTTTCTGTCGATTTCAATACCAGTTTTGGCTTTGATTTCTTCTGCAAGTTTTTTCGTTGTAATAGCACCGAATAATTTCCCGCTTTCACCTGCTTTTGCACTAAATTCAAGAACTTTAAGTGCTTCAATTTGTTTAGCTTTTTCTAAAGCTTCAGCGTGCAATTTTTCTTGTTTTGCTTTAATTCTTGCTAAATTCTTTTCTCTGTTTTCTTTAGCCCCTTTTGTTGCAAGTTCTGCAAAATTTTGCGGGAATAAATAGTTTCTCGCATATCCGTCTTTTACGTTAACAATATCGCCTGCTTCACCGATATTTTGTACGTCTTTTTTTAGAATAACTTCCATTTTATGTCTCCTTAAATCAATTATTGTCTTATAGTATTAAAATCATAATAAAAACATATTTAAATGTCTATACTATTGGGCAATAATAGCATTAAGGTCTTCAACCATTTTATCAGGGTCTATTCCGTGTACTTTTGCTCCTGCTTCTAAATTTTCAAATCTTGCTGCGGCACAGCCTATGCACCCGAAACCATATTTTTGAAATACTTCTATTGTTTCAGGATGGTTTTGTATTACTTCAATTATTCCCATTTCTTTTGTTATTTTACTCATTTTTTTATTCCTTTCCTTGATTTTTTTTAAATTCTCATTAAAAATTATACATCAAGATTAAGAAAGGTGTATATGTTTAAGTTTATCATTGATATATTTTGTAAAGATACCATTATCGGATTATCGGCTTTTGAAGATATAAAGCCAAGAAGAATATATAAAAATAAGCATAAAAAATTATTTAAAGAAAAACCCGACAATGTTGTCAGGTTCTATAATCCTTTTATTGATCCGTATGCTTGTCGTCTTTAAGCAGTTTCTCGAAGTCTGACGGTTTTATGCTTTGAATAAAGTTGCGAAACTCTTGAGATTCGGCTTCATCTTTTTCGTTATCGCAAGAAACACTGCCGTCTGCTAAAACTTTTGCACTGACAAATATAGGTGCATCAACTCTTATTGCAACCGCAATGGCATCAGACGGTCTTGAGTCAATTGTTACCTCATTTCCGTTTGCGTCAGATAAGTATATTGTTGAAAAATAAGTATCTTTTTCAACGTCATTTATTTCAACTCTATCAACACTGTAACCTGTTTTTTCGATAATATCTATTATTAAGTCATGAGTCATCGGTCTTAAAACTTTAATATTTTCAATTTTTCTTATAATTGCACTGGCTTCTGCACTGCCAATCCAAATAGGAAGTGCTTTCCTGTTATCTTTGTCATTTAAAACTATTATCGGTGAACCGCTGGCCGTATCAATTGCAATTCCCATAACTTTCATTTCAATCATATTTTTATCCTTATAGTAATTTAGTTAATATTTCAGGTCCGTCATCAGTGACGTGAACCGTATGCTCAAAATGTGCAGACGGTTTGTGGTCTTTTGTAACAACTGTCCAATTATCCTCTAATACATAGACATCGTCAGTGCCTAAATTTAACATCGGTTCAATTGCAATTGTCATACCCTTTTCTAATACTAAGGTGTTATTAGTTCTGTAGTTAAAAACAAAAGGGTCTTCGTGCATTTCTCTGCCTACGCCGTGTCCGCCGTATTGTCTTACTATACCCAGATTGTATTTTTTTGCTGTATCTTCTATAGCACCTGCAACGTTTTCAAGTCTGTCATTAGATTTCATGTGCTCTAAACCCGCAAATAATGCTTCTTCCGTGCCTTTTAAAAGCAATTGCTTTTCTTCTGATATTTCGCCGACGGGATATGTCCAAGCACTGTCCCCAACAAAACCTTTGTATGTTGCACCGATATCGATGCTAATTATATCGCCTTTTTTTAGTATTACATTTTCTGACGGGAACCCGTGTACAACTTGTTCGTTTACGGATGCACATATTGTTGCGGGGAACCCGTGATAACCTAAAAAAGTAGGATCTGCTCTATGAGATTTTATTATTTTAAAAGCAAGTTCATCAAGTTCTTTTGTTGTAACGCCTTCTTTTACTGCATCTTTCATTGCGGCATGAACTAATGCAACAATATTGCCCGCTTCTTTCATTATATTTACTTCAAATTTTGATTTTCTATGAATTGACATGTTCTTTTATTGCTCCTGTCAGATTTTTATGTATTTCTTCTATTGTAAGGCTTGCATCTATTCTTACAAGATTTCCTCTTTTATCATAAAGCTCAATTAATGGTGCCGTTTGATTATAGTATGTATCAAATCTTTTTCTTGCAACTTCTTCAGTATCATCTGAGCGTCTTATAAGTTTACCACCGCATTTGGGGCAGTTATCGGTTTCTTGCATATTCATAGTTTTTAAGTTATATATAGCTCCGCATTTTTCGCAGGAACGTCTGTTTACGAGTCTTTCAATAAGTTTATTTTCATCTACGTCAAAATAAAATGCTTTAAAGTTAACTTTATTCTCTCCGTCAAGTTCATCAAGGATTTTATCTAAAGCGTATGCTTGTTCAAGGCTTCTTGGGTATCCGTCTAAAATAAAGCCGTTTTCACAATCTTTTTTATTTAACCTGTTTTTTATAATTCTTGCAACAAGTTCGATTGGGGCAAGTTGTCCTTTACTTATAAAACTGTCGGCAATTTGACCGTCATTTGAGCCCGATGCTATTTCTTCTCTTAATAAAGAGCCCGTATCAATATGAGGAAACCCTGTTTCTTTAGATAACATTATTGTTTGAGTTCCTTTTCCGCTCCCCGGCGGACCAATGAAAATATATTCCTGTTTCATTTTTTACCCTTTATAATTTACTCAAAAATTATAGCACAAAAAAAGAGCCTTGTTACAGGCTCTTTTGTCTATTGTTTTAAGAAACTTTCATAATTCTTTGGCAAGAGATTTGTTCTGACCTGATTGATAAAATCAAGTGCAACTCCGACCATAATTATTAATGAAGTAGCTCCGATACCTTGCAAAGTCGTTATTCCCGTAATATGGCAAGCTAATGACGGTATCAGGGCAATTATACCTAACCCGAATGCACCTATAAAGGTTGTCTTACTTAATATTTTATCAAGTGCTTCGGCTGTAGGTTTTCCCGGCTTAATTCCGGGTATTGACGAACCGTATTTTTTTAAGTTGGTTGCTATTTCTTTTGGCTGCAAGTTCGGTATGATTGAAGCATAAAAGAATGTTAAAGCAACTATTAAAATAAAGTAGATTATGTTATAAGCTATCCCTGATGGGCTTAAAAAGTTTGAAATACCGACAATAATATTTCTAAAAACTTCATTGCTTATATTTGCCTGACCTACAAGTCCTAATACTGTTGTAGGAAATAACAAAATTGCTATTGCAAAGATAATAGGCATAACGCCGCCGGGGTTTAGTTTAAACGGAATATATGTATTTGTTCCGCCATATACTTTGTTTCCGACCTGACGTCTCGGGTTAACAATTATTACTTTTCTTGATGCTTCTTGCATAATGACAATAAATACCATTGTCGCAAAAAATATTAAAAGTAATAATGCCAGCCCCGGTTGAAGTGCGGAATTACCTTTTACTAAAGTTGCTGTTTGACCCGAGTAAAAAGGTATTTTTGAAATTATACCGCAGAAGATGAGCATTGATGCTCCGTTTCCTATCCCTCTTTCTGTCATTAATTCCGCCATCCACATAGTAAAAGCGGAACCAGCCGTAAGAATTACAACAGAACCGATAGCGAATGCCGCAATATTTACATCTGGCATTATTGCACCGCGTGCTGTTTTTACTAAGTACAAAACAAAAACGAATGCTTGTACTGCAGCAATTACAATTGTAAATATTCTTGTATATTGGGATAATTTTCTTCTTCCGGCTTCGCCTTCTTCTTTTTGCAATTGCTCAAGCTGCGGTATAACAACCGCTAACAATTGCATAATAATTGAAGATGTAATATATGGACCTATGCCGAGTGCTATAATGGATACATTCCCTAAAGCTCCGCCCGAGAACATGTCCAAAAAGCCTATAAGGTTATTTGTAGCAGCTAAATTTGCAAAATTTTGTGCGTCAATCCCGAATAACGGTAATTGTGCACAAAAACGAAACACCAATATCATTGCGAGTGTAAATATAATTTTTGTCTTTAAACCCGCAATATTAAGGTTTGACAGCATTGTCTGCAAATTTTGCTGGCTTGGTGTATATTGCTGCATTATACTAACTGTGCCTTTCCGCCTGCTTTTTCAATTTTTTCTTTTGCTGATTGTGTAAAATATTTAGCATTAACGGTAACTGCTTTATTTATTTCTCCGTTACCTAATACTCTTAATGCTTCTGCTCTTGAGCATACTTTACCTAATGCTATTAAAGATTCTAATGAAATTTCATCTTCTTTTATATTAGCCAAGTCGCCAACATTTATTTCGCCGTAACAAATTGCATTAAAGTTTTTAAAACCTTTTAATTTTGGCATTTGTCTGTAACCCGGCATTTGACCGCCCTCAAAACCTCTTTTTGATGAACGACCCGAACGTTGTCCTTCACCGTTATTACCGCGGCATGAAGTTTTACCGTGTCCTGATGATCTTCCTCTGCCTACTCTTTTTTCTTTACCTGTAGAACCTTCTTGAGGTCTTAAGTCTTCTAATTTTATTCTTTCTGTCATTGTTTTTTCCTTCCAATTACTCAGCAACGTTTAATAAGTGAGGAATTGAATTTACCATTCCCATTATTACTGCTGAATTTTCATGTTCTACTGTTTGGTCTTTTTTAGTTAAGCCGAGTGCTCTTGCAACTCTTCTTTGTTTTTCTGTTGAACCTATAAGGCTCTTTACTAATGTTATTTTTACTGTTTTATTTTTAGCCATTGTTGTTAATCCTCTTAATTAAGCATATCTTTTAATGATAAACCGCGTCTTTTTGCAACAACATCAAATGATTTTAAATCTTGTAGTGCATTTAATGTAGCATTAGCAGCGTTTAAAGGTGATTTAGAACCTAATGATTTACTTAAAATATTTTCAATTCCTGCAAGTTCTAATACTGCACGAACAGCACCGCCGGCAATAACTCCGGTACCTTGTGAAGCCGGTTTCAACATTACACTGCCTGCTCCTGAGCGTCCTGTTATAGGATGCGGTATTGTTGTTTTAAATATCGGAACGTTTATTAAGTTCTTTCTTCCGTCTGCTACTGCTTTTTGTATTGCAATAATTACTTCAGATGCTTTTGCACAGCCTACTCCTACTTGTCCGTTTTTATTGCCTACAACAACTATAGCTCTAAAACTTAATTTTTTGCCGCCTTTTACTACTTTTGTAACTCTTCTTACTTGTATTACCTGTTCTTTCCATTCGCTTTGAACCGGTTCAGCAACAGTTTCTATCTTTTTTTTCTTAGATTTTGTCTTAGTTTCTTCCACTGTAAGTACCTTTCTTTTTGTGTAATCCTTAAAAATTAAAAAACATAACAAAAACTTAACTTATTTTTAAGCCTGTTATTGTTATGGGTTGGATTAAAATTTTCTGACATAATTTATATTATTATAAAAATATTTTTTTGCAAGCATTATTATTAATTATCGACGTCTTCTTTTATGTATTTTGTTTCTCGCCAAGATAAATCAACATATTTTGCTTTAAGGTGTCTGTTTTTTATTTCGGGAAGTATGTCGTATATTGCTTTTATTCTTTCATATACCGAAACATCAATTTCACCCAGTCTTAATCTTACTGTTTGAAGTTGAGCAAAAGCGTCATGCGGTTTTCTTAAATCTATGTAGCTTACTTTTTCTCCCGAATATTCTTCTATTAACTTGCCAAGTTTATATAAATCATTTATTTTTTCTTTGTCCCAGTTTTTGTAATCATCGCCTTTTGTGCCGTAAGATAGTATTTTTATTACGTCGTTATTGTTTTTTAATGGCAAATATTCTTTTCCTATTGTTTCTCCCGTTATTGCAAAAGCACTTATAACAGGTGCTTCTTCTGTTGGGGCAATAACAATGGCCGGTGTTACTTCTTCAATCATAATTACTAATCTGGCGGGAAGCCAAAATCTTCTTATATATGCCCGCTTTATCGGCTGCAGCTGCTCGATTTGATTTGCAGCTTTATCCGGATTAATTCTGTATATAGGTTTTTTAGGTAAAGGAAATTTCTTCAATTCTTTTATAATCTGCTCGTCAGAAACAATATTGTTTCCGAGGATTTCCAAATGTTTCCCGCTTTTATCATCATATAAATTATTAGGAAGATACCAGAAATGTGCTGCTGAAATCCTGTATATACCGTAAAAAACAAATAGAATAAATATAAATCTTATAAATTTATATAATCTTCTCAGTGCAATTTCTCCGCGTCTTGCTTTTCTGCGGAGTTTTTGCTGTCTCAGTCTTCTTTCTACGGTGTAATCGTAACTCATTATCTGTTTAATCCCGCGTTATTCAATATTAAGCTGACTAGTTCATCATAGTTAATGCCCATGGCTTTTGCTTGTGCAGGTAAATCGCTTATATCCGTCATTCCGGGGCTTGTATTAATTTCAAGCAAATACGGAACATTATCTTTCATCATAAAATCTATTCTTGAAACACCTCTACATCCTGCGGTTTCAAATGCTTTTACCGCAATATCTTTTACTTTTTCCGTAACTTCTTTGCTTAAATTAGCGGGTACTATAAAATCGGTCATTCCTTTTGTATATTTTGCTTCAAAATCATACCATTCCGTTTTTGGTCTTATTTCAAGAATTTCGGTAGCAAAAGGTTTGTTATCTTTTTCTAAAACGCCTACAGTTACAAAAAAACCGTCTATAAATTCTTCTGCCAGAACATCATTATTGTATTTAATTGCAGTATTATATGCAGATTGAAGTTCTTCTTTTGTGTTGACTTTTGTCATACCAAAACTTGAGCCCTCACTTACTGGTTTTGTGAATAAAGGATAAGTTAAATCTTTTGTTTTTTCGTAAATATCATCACCAAGTCTTATAAATGCAGATTTAGCCATAATAATATCTTTGTTTGTGGAGAGAATTCTTTTTGTATATTCTTTATTCATTGTTATGGCACTAGCCATAACTCCGCAGCCTGTGTATTCAATGCCCAATAGTTCAAGTATGCCCTGAATACATCCGTCTTCTCCGAATTTACCGTGGAGTGCATTATATGCTACCTTTACATTTTCAGATTTGAGTTTTTCGGCTATATTTTTATCGACATCTAAAAGTATAACATTTGTATAACCCAGTCTTTTAAGTGCTTCGAATACGTTTTTGCCTGACCTGAGAGAAACTTCTCTCTCGCTTGAAAGTCCTCCGTATAATACTGCTATTTTTGTATCTGATGAATATTTTCTTGTTGTATTATTTGCCATAATTTGTTTTCCTGTTCAATATTTCCTTTTACAAATTTTATTTCCGGTTTTAATATAATTGTATACTTTTCTCTGACTTTTGAATACATTTTATACATAAGAGTCAATATATCAGTAGAAGTGGCATTATTATAATTAATAATAAAGTTTGCGTGTTTTTCGTAAATTTTTGCTCCGCCTTCTTCCTGACCTTTCATATTGCATAAGTCAAGCAATCTGCCGGCTGAATCATTAGCGGGATTTTTGAATATACTGCCGGCATTACCAAATGACAATGACGGTTGGTGTTGTTTTCTGAATTGTATATTTCTGTTCATTAATTCTTCTATATCATTGATATTGCCTTTTTTTAGCTCAAATATTGCATCTAATACTATATATTCACCTTCTGAAATTATTGAATGTCTGTAATTAAATTGCATATCTTTTTTGTATAAGGTAACAATTTTATCATTTTTTAAATCATATATTCTTGCTGATATAAAACAATCTGAAATTGACTGATTATGTGCTGATGCATTCATTGTAACCATTCCGCCGAATGTTCCCGGGAAACCTATTAAAAATTCAAAACCGCTTAGTGCATTATCTTTTGCATATTTTGAAACAAGAGGACCTTTTGTTCCACATTCAACTTTTATTTGATTATCATTAATTTCATAATTATTTATATTTTTTGTAATAATAATTTTTTTATCAATACAGCCTGAACTGAACAAAACATTAGAACAGCCGCCAAAAACCATATCGTATTCTTTTGATTGCAAAAGTTCAATGAATTCATTTATAGTTTTAGGGAATGCGGCTTTTTCTATTCGTCCACCGATTTTAAATGTTGTATCATTTTTTATTTCGTAATTTTCAAAAATTTCAGTCAATTATTCTGCCTTTTTATATTCTTCTTCAATGAGCTTTCCGATATTTGTAACAGTACCGGCACCAAGTGTAATTAATATGTCATTCTCTTTTAATATCGGATAAATTTTCTTTGCACATTCATCTATTGAGCCTGAAATATATTGTACATCTTTATGCTTTATTTCTTTTGAAAATCTTTCCGAATTAATATTTTCAATTTTATTTTCGCCGGCGGAAAATACATCAATTATAAGTAATTTATCCGCGGCATCAAATGAATTTAAAAATTCATTCCAAAGGCTTTGAAGTCTTGTATATCTGTGTGGTTGAAAAACCGCAACTATTTTTTGGCCGCTTTTTTTTGCATTATGTGCACTTATCAAAGTTGTTTTTATTTCACTCGGATGATGTGCATAATCATCATATATTGTTATTCCATTAAATTCACATACTTTTTGAAATCTTCTTCCCATCCCCGAAAAACTGTAAAAATATTTTTCAAAACCTTCAGTTTCTATATTTGCTTCTTTTAAAGAAACGAAAACTGCCAGTGCATTATATACATTGTGTTTACCTAAAATTGAAAGTTTTATTTGTGTTAACTTATTATTTTTATAATATATATCAAATGTTGTTTCAAAACCGTTGAAAATTATATTTTTTGCACAGTAGTCTGCATTTTCCAAACCGAAAGTTATATAGTTATAATTTGGATATAATTCCATAAATCTTTTATTTCCGTCATTATCGTTATTAATTATGACTTTTTGTTTAGTATTATTGGAAAGATATTTGTTAAAAGTCTTGGCAATATCAACAAAACCGTTTTTGTAGTGGTCAAGATGGTCTTCTTCCAGGTTATTAATAACAGCAATGTCTGTTGAATATTTTTCAATTGTTCCGTCAGATTCATCAAGCTCTGCTATAAAATATTTATCAGAGTTATATGCACCGTTAGCGGTGATATCAGGTATAATTCCTCCGACAACATAAGACGGCTTTAAGTTTGCTTTTTCTAATATATAAGAACATAATCCCGATGTTGTTGTTTTCCCGTGTGTACCTGAAAAACCAATAAAACAAGAATTCGGACGTTTTGAAAACTCATCCGATATCATTTTTAGTATATCCGAGCGATGATATATTTTTAGTCCCAAATCTTTAGCTCTTTGTATTTCAGGGTTATTATCTTTTATTGCACTGCTTGCAATAATAATCATGTCATCTTTAATATATTCTTTATTGTGTCCGATATAAACTTTTCCGCCTAAATTTTCAATTAAATGAGTGTACTTACTTTCCTGAATATCAGACCCTGAAACATTTGCCCCTCTTTCAATAAGATATTTGGCTAAAGCACTCATTCCTACTCCGCCTATTGCAATAAAATGATATTTTTTTTCTTGTATTTCCATGAACATTACCCAAATCTATATTACTTATTATACAAAAAATATTAAATGGTTGAATTATTGTTTAATTAATTGTACAATTATTACACTTTAGTACGAATAGAGGTATATATGAAATTACATTTACAGACAATTTTTGTTGCGGTTGGTTTGGGTATCAAACGTAACTGGCATATATTTATTGCAATTATAGCAGGTATTATTTTCGGTAACTTTATTCATGATAATCCTGATAATTTTAAAAAGATTGTTTATTTATTAAATATAGTGGGACAGGCATTTATAAGAATAATTCAAATGGTAGTTATTCCGCTTGTTTGTTCTGCGATAGTTGTCGGTATTTCAAGTATCGGTGACAGTAAACAAATCGGTAAATTCGGTAAAAAAATGATTATATATTACGGTATAATTACCGTACTTGCGGTAGTAATCGGTGCTGCTTTAGTTTTAGGGTTTAAACCCGGTATTGGGGTTCAGGAATTTATCAGTCAAACTGCCGCATTAGAAATTCAAAATAATGTTAGCAGTGCTTTAGCTGAACAAAAAGGTAATATTGGAAATATATTCTTAAATATGATTCCTCAAAACCCATTGGAATCTTTAGCTAAAGGAGAAATGGTTCCGATTATATTCTTTGCGTTAATATTCTCTTTGGCATTATCTAAAGTCGGCGAAATTTCAAGACCTATTGTTTCTTTCTTTGAATCGGTATTCGCTGCTACAATGAAGATAACTGATTGGATTATGATATTTGCGGCTCCCGGTATTTTTGCATTAACTACAGTTGCTGTATCTTCTTTCGGTTTATCAATATTCTCAACAATATCTAAATTCTTTGCAATTGTATTTGTCGGTTTTTGTATCCAGTTCTTTATTGTATATCCGTTAATATTAAAAATATTCAGTAAAGTACCTATAGGTACGTTCTATACGGCAATAATTGAAGCATTATTGGTTGCATTTGGTACGGCAAGCAGCAGTGCTACTTTACCGTTAACAATTGCTTGCTGTGAAAAACGCGGTATTTCTCATAAGGTTTGCAGTTTTGTTCTGCCTTTAGGTGCTACATTAAATATGGATGGTACGGCACTATTCCAAACAGTTTGTGTTATCTTTTTAACTCAAGCATACGGAGTTACTTTGGATCCAATCCAAATAATTCAAATTATGCTGCTTGTTATTATTGCATCTTCTACTTGTGCGGGTATCCCCGGTGCAGGGTTGATTACAATTGCACTTGTTTTGAACGGTTTAGGTTTAACTCCTCAGCAGCTTGTTGAAGGTTTTGCGTTCTTATTTGCAATTGACCGTGTAGTTGATATGTTAAGAACTACCGTTAACGTTGCAAGTGATGCTGTTGTTACGGCTGTTATTGCTGATAATGAAAATGAAATTGATTATGACTTGTTAAATAATACCGACCAATATAAAGAAATTATATAAGATAAGGTCATAAATAAGTAATAAAAAAGCTCCCGATTGGGAGCTTTAAATTTATTTAATAAATAACTAATCTACCAAAACTTGTTGTATTTCAACGTTTGGTTTTCCTAACACTCTCACTAATTCTAATACAGATGCTTTCATTTGGCATCTTTGTGAGGTACCGTTGAAGAAGTCGGTATAAAAACACCCCTCGCAAACACAGCCGCGTTTATAGCATTCCAAAGCTGTATTAGTCCATCTTCTAACCGCTATAGAACGGCCCATATCCCTGCTTCTAAGCACTAGAAATTCCTCCTTGATTTTATTATCCCCAAATTATTTTGTAATGTGTAGTTATTAAGCATGTATTTTCCCTAACATCACTATTTATATTATATATGTTTACTTCTTGATTTCAAGAAAAAATAGTAAATTATTTGATTATGATACAAAAATTAATAATATAAGAGTTTGTATATTGTATTTATTTGTTGTATATTTGCTTAAAAATAAGCCTGACTGCTATGTCAGGCTTGTATTTTATCTGAAACTTATTTGAGGAAATTTCTTCATTAATCCTGATTTTATTGAATTCATTTCTTTATCAATAATCTCATCCGTTAATGTAGCGTTTTCATCTTGCAATGTAATTCTGTAAGCAAGACTCTTATAACCATCTTGAATATGTTCACCTTGATATATGTCAAATAAGTTAGCACCTTTATATATTTTTGAATCAGCACATTTCTTTATAGCCAGTGTTATTTGTTCATTTGAAATATTTTGTTCGATTGCAAAAGAAATATCTCTTTGAACTTCAGGGAACTGCGGAAGCGGTTTGTATTTTACAACCGATAATGGTGACGCTTTTATTAGTTTTCCAAGATTTAATTCAAAGAGGAAAATATCCTGATTGATTTTTAATTTGTCTTTTATTAAAGGGTAAATTTCTCCGAAATAGCCGATAATTTCAGGTGTTTTACTTAATAATACAACCTTTGCACTTCTTCCCGGATGCAGATATGAACAATCATCAGGCGGTGAAATTTTTACACGCTGTGAAATTTTCAAAAGCTCAAACAAGCTTTCAAGTATACCTTTTAGTGTATAAAAATCAACTTTTGGTAATTTTTTCCATAAGTTTTGATTTGTTTCACCTGTTATAACGCCTGAAATAATTTGATTTTCTTCAACTCCGCTATCAGTTTGTGTGGCAGGTGATTTTATAAAATAAGTTTTCCCTATTTCATAGAGCCAAACATTTTTTTGACCGTTATCAAAATTTGATTTTAGTGTGCTTAAAATATTGGCAATTGTTGTTTGACGAAGCATGGTATGTTCATCTGACTGCGGATTTTGAACAAATACCGCTTCTTCCTTATTATAGCTTAATCCGAATTGATTTAATAACGGTTCACCGATTAGAGAAGACGTCATTGCTTCATTAAACCCGTATCCTAAAAACAGTTTGTTCACTTCTTTCAGTAATTTGGTTTCTCCTGATATTTCAGGTGATTGGGTTTTGTTTGGAAGTGTAGGTGCTATTTTATCATAGCCGTATATTCTTGCAATTTCTTCTATTAAATCAACCTCTTGTTTTACATCATTAATTCTGAAGCTGGGAGTTATAAATTTAGCTGCTATATCATTTTTGCCCATTAATTCAAAGCCAAGGTTTTGAAGCACTGATACACATTCATCTGATGGAATTTCGACTCCTAAAAGCCTTTTAACCTGATTAAATCTGAGAGTTATCTCTTGAGGGGCAATTGTATTTGAACCTGTTTCAACAATTCCGTCTGTTTTTGCATTTGCATATTCTGTCATTAGCTGTATTGCACGCAATAATGCCGGTTTAACCTGTTCAATGTCAACTCCTCTTTCAAATCTTGCACAAGCTTCACTCCTGTAACCAACGCTTCTAGAACTTTTTCTGTTTGTATGCGGTGTAAAGTATGCTGATTCCAGTACAATATTTTTTGTATTATTATCAATTTCGGAATTTTCACCGCCGAATACGCCTGCTATACATACTCCTTTATCTTGTGTCGCAATAAGTACGGTGTCATTTGTCAGTTTTCTTTCAACTCCGTCAAGCGTAACTATTGTTTCACCCTCATTAGCTCTTCTTACACAAAGATATCCGTTTAATTTATCCATATCAAAAGCGTGCAAAGGCTGTCCGTATTCCAATAAAACGTAGTTTGTAATATCAACAACATTATTTATTGAACGAATACCTGAAACTTCAAGTCTTCTTTTCATCCAATCAGGCGAGGGCTTGATTACTACGTCTTTAATAAGTCCGGCACTGTAATATAAACAAGTATCATTATCTTTTATCTCAACTTTAAATTTATCCGTTGATAAATCGTTAAGTGCTTGTATGGGGTTAAGTTTAAGCTTTTTATTGAATAAAGAAGCTATTTCTCTCGCTACGCCAATTACAGACATTTCATCGCCTCTGTTTGGAGTGGGAGATACGTCAATAATTGTATCTTCTTTTATATTTAAAAGTTCTTCAAGTTTTGTACCGAGTTTAATGTCATTATATAATCTGTTTAAAATTAATATTCCGTCTTCTTCCTGATAACCGTCAAGTCCCAATTCGTCTTGTGAACAAAGCATTCCCTGAGATTCAATACCTCTTATAACTGCGGGGGTAAGTTCATATTCTTCACCTGTTTTACGTGATAGTACTTTTGAACCTACTGACGCATAAGGAATAATTTGACCCTCTTGTATATTTTGAGCACCACAAACAACTGTTTTTATTTCATTATTACCCAAGTCGACATCAACCAAATGAAGTTTATCTGCATTAGGGTGCTGCCTTAGTGCTTTAATTTGTGCCGTTTTTATATTTGTAAACTTTGCTCCGATTTTTTCCGTTTCTTCTACTTCTAGCCCGCTCATGGTTAGTGCATTGACTATTTGTTCAACTGTTATATCACTGATATCTACAAATTCATTAAGCCATTCAATTGATACTTTCATCTTATTTTCCTTTTTAAAATCTTCAAAATTATTTTATTATAAAGACATACTAATGTCATCTTAGAGTTTTAGTTCTTTTGCAATAATCGGGGTTAAAAGGTTCCAAGCTTCTTCATTAGGATGATAATCTTTTTCAAGAATATATTCTTTTGCATATAAATCTTTATTAACAAGTGCTGGTAGGTTAATAATTATATATCCGTCATTTTCCAGCTTGTTTAAAATAGTGTCTTCATCTTTTATCCAATCATATAAAATGAATACAAATTTTGTATTTTTCCAATGCTTTTGCATTTCTTTTTTACTTTCTGACAGTTGTTTAAAGTAGAAATCATAACCGTTAGTATAATCTTCATTTTTTAAAATATAGTTATTTACGTAAAAATGATGAAGTTTTTGGAAAATATAAAGCCTTTTAAAAATATTCAAAAATTTATTTGTATTTTTAATTTGTATTAGTTCTCCGTTTTTTTCTTTATATCTGAGGTAGAAATTTTCACCCAATATATCGCCTGACATAAATGTCATAACATACAATCTTCTAAAATGGTCATGCATTGATAAAAATATTACATATTCGGGTTCGGGAATTTGTTCATATAAATACTTACTTCTTGCTTGATAAAGCATGTGAGCACTACCCCAAGATTCATAAGCTCTGTTATAAACAGGGCGTTTTGTAAGCTTTGAAAGCTTATAAGAAAATGTTTGTTCTCTATTTAGCATAAAACCATAGGCATATGAACATCCGAATATTACAATTGGTTTTTTGTTTTTGTATTCTAATCCTTCGGGAGCTCTGCCTTTATTAGGTTCTCCTGTGAAGAAATCACTTAAATCTTTATTAAATGTGTACATTCCTTTATGAAACGGAAAAAAACCGTTTTTTAATACATATTCGTCTTTAGATAAAACGAGTCTTTCATTTTCACAGTACCAAACTCCTATTTCAAGAGCCAGTACAATTAATATAATTGTAAGTATATTTAACAGAGTTATTTTAATAATTTTTTTCATCTTCACGTCCTATTTTATTATAAAAAATTATGTTTGGTTTGTTAAAACTCATTGCCTCAATAGTTATTGTCTTTATTTTATCATTTAAAATCCATGAGGGGTAATTGTCAAAAGGAATTAACAATTTCCCTGTCTTTGAGTAGCAAGTAAGCTCAGATTCTGAATTGTTTATTTTAATTATATACTTTGACGGCGATTTAATATTATTTCCCAAATAAATAAAATCAATATCACTGCCTTTTTGTTCCGAATTAAAAAGTATTGTTAGTTTATTTTGCTCTGTATAGAAGAAAAATTCTTTTTGAATTTCTTTTAACGGAAGTTTTTTTATTGATTTTGCCCATACTTCAGGCAAAAATTTTAAATTATAATTTGATAAAACTAAGTCCAGCATTAATAAATCATTTTTTGAAAAACTTTGATTTTCTTCTTTTACCATAAATTCATAATTTTTGTATTTTTCATATCTGTATTTACCGGATAACAGTATCCATCTATAAATTGGGTTAATTCTTAAAGACGGATATATATTGTCGTGAGTTATATTATTTGCGTATATAATAATGACATCAGGAGGATTTTGCTTTAGCCTTTTTAAAGAGTTCTCCGCCTGTTTTGAGGATATTGAATTGTAGTATGAAGTATATTTGACGGGACATTTTTTATTAAGATAAAGATAATTCATTCCTCTGTTTGTCATGTCAAATAAAGTAAAATTTTTATCAAACTTTTTAAAATATTCATTTAGATTATCAAGGTAAACTTGTTGTGCATCAATGTGTTTGATTTCTACGTATTTAACTTTATTGTATATGGTTGTAATATTAAGTCCTATTGCAAATATTATTATTGCAGTGTAAATAATTTTTGAAATTTTTATGAATTTTATACTACAGAAATTCAAAATAAAATAAGGTAAAAATATAAATATATAAGCTGATGAAATATACCCTAACCTTATAAAACCTGAACCATCTATTCTTCCTAAAGTATACGGAAGTGATATTATCGCAAATAATATTGCAAAAACAAGAAATAATATTTTATCGGTATTTCTACTTTCACAACGGTATTCTTTTATTAATTGAATAATTAATACAGGGATAAACAATAGTGCAAAAATTTTATAAATATACTCAAAAATATTAATTTCTCCAAAATTGCCAAAATTATTTCCGAAAGAATATAAAAAGCCGTTCAGATAATTCTTTGATTCCGATAAATAGTAAAAAATCGGTTCTCTAAATGAGAGAATTAATATGATAAGTAATATTATTCCCGATAAAATGTATTTAAATTCAGGTTTTTTCTGTATAGTATAAAAAGCTAATGGAAGGCTGGCCAGTAGCCAAAATGAACCAATTGTCGTCCAAAGCATACAAAATGTAAATGAAAATATTATGTATAATATAAACCTAATATTCACATTTTGTATTTTTGTAAGAATTATATATCCCATGCAGAATAATGCACAGTGTAATGGCATTGGCAGTAATACTATAGGTATAATTAACTGCTTATTTGATTTAAATATGTAGCATCCTGAAATCAGCAGAAATATTAGCCCTAAATTTCGATATAGAGTTTCACCAAGCAGATATCCGTACACTGTATTTGTGTTAAATAAATATTTACCAATCCATGACGGTAAAACATCAATATATCCGTGTATAAGCATAATATCTTTGTAATATTGTAAATTGAAGTTATTATGCAAAAAAAATGTTGCAAATGTTTCTCCGAAATGGTGGTCGTCTATAGGGTAAAATTGAATATTATTGCTGTAAAAAAAGAATATAAATAATAATGCGGAAATTGAAAAGGCTGAAAATGTTGATTTCTTTTGACATTTATATACATCAATCAGCCCAAAAACTACAAGTATTAAGCTTATTGCCAAAACTTTGGGGTAAAGATTATGATTTATCGGATTGATTAGTAAAAAACCAAATAGCGGTATATATTGAAGCTTTAAAAATATATTTTTTATTTTACTGTCTTTTGTTTCAATAATATCAGATGTATTTTTTTCCGGTTTCGTTTTTCCTAAAAAACTTAATATATATGTGAAAATAAAAAATAATATTAAATATAAAAAGTAGATGTGTGTATCCAAATATTTATTATGGTCTTCGTATATGCTTACTCCTGAATAAAAATCTTTTAAATTAGAATAGCGGCATGTGTTGTATAAAAATTTATATGCTATCGTTGTTAACCAAAAAGACAATGCCGAAGAAATTATAATATCAGTAAATTTAATTCGTTTTACAAATTCCATAAATTTATCCCGTCAAAAAAATATTAACATAAAATTTTTTTAATTTTTTGCAAATTACATAATGCTTGTTAAAATTATATTATGAGCAGATTTTTTAATAAAAAAATTATATTGTTTATATTATTTTTGTTTGTTACTGTGTTTATTTATTGGATTTCATATAATCTTTTAGATAATAAAATCAGTGATTTTTTAACAAAGAAGATTACTTCCGTTATGAATGTTAAGTCATCGGATAAGGTTGTTCTTGTTGTTGTTGATGATAAATCAGTTGAAAAAATATCTTGGCCTTGGGACAGAAGTTTATTCTCGGATATTTTTAACTTTTTAGAGCACAAGTGCAAGGCAAAAGCTATTCTTTTTCAAAATATTATTACGGTTTCAGATACTTATAATCCTGAAAGCGATGAAATATTTTATTCTAATCTTAATAAACAGAATAAATTAATTAACAGTTTTGTCTTTTTGAGTTCAAATCTTATATATGATGTGCTTCCAAACAATTATATTTCCGAATTAAACTCTAAGGTTAATGTTACTGTTGAAAATAAAAGCAAATTATATAATAAATCGTCATATAAGGCGATTATAAAATTGCCGAAGGAATTTTTATCAAATACGAAAAATCTTGCTTCTGCTATGATGATAGAAGATAATGATACGGTTTTAAGGTCATACGTTCCTGTTGTAAACTACAAAGATAAATTATACCCCTCAATAGCTTTAAGTGCATATGCAATGTATATGGGGGTTAATAAGTTTTATTTGTATGATAAATTTTTGTGTGATAATGAAAATTGTTCAGCCTTAAAAATACCTGTATATCCTAAAAACGGAAAAGATTATATTGATAACGAAGTTAATGTTATATCTTCTTTATTGCATTGGTATAAGCCTGCTAATTCATACTATTCACACAAAACATATTCTGCGGTTGATATTTTGGACTCATATAAATTATTAAAAGAGGGAAAAACTCCTATAATAAATCCGGATGAGTTTAAGGATAAAATTGTTATTGTCGGATTAAATGCAGATAAGAATGTGTGGGAGCAGTTAAGTGAAACTCCGGTTCTTAAAAAACAAGCTGATATTGATATACACGCTGTTATGATAGATAATATGCTCTCGAATTCTTTTAACACAAAACAAAATTATGATTATTCTCTATTTATTACTCTTCTATTCTGTTTCTTTATTATAAAAGGTTTTAAAAATATAAAGAATAATTTATTATATACATCTGTTTTTGCGTTTTTATATTTTATTTATTATTTAAGTCAATATTTGCATAACATAATTGTTCCTACCGTAACACCAATAATTACAATGTATTTTTCCGCATTTATGAAACATATTTATACTCTTATTACAACTGATAAAAATGCAGAAATAATGAAAAGTGCATTTGGTAAATATTTCTCAAAAGATTTGATGAAAAAGATTATATCAAATGAAGAAGTTGTTAAAAAAGGCGGAATTAGAACTGTAGTTACTGTATTGTTTGTTGATATCAGAAACTTTACTCAGATTAGTGAAAAACTTTCTCCTCAAGAAGTATCTTCGGTATTAAATGAGTATTTTTCTATAGTAGAACCGATAGTAAGAAAATATTCGGGGTTTGTTAATAAATATATAGGCGACGGACTTCTTGCAGTATTCGGTGATCCGATAAAATCGGATGAGCACGCTTTAAATGCGATAAGATGTGCCTCTGAAATTATTTCTAATGTTAAAATTTTAAAGGAAAAATTATTGTCGGAAAATAAACCGAGAATTGATATTGGAGTCGGTATAAATACAGGTGAAGTCTTTGCGGGTAATATAGGAAGTGAAGAAAGGCTTGAATATACCGTAATCGGTGATAATGTTAATCTTGCTTCCCGAATTGAAGCCTTTAATCATATTTTAAAAACTCAATTCTTGATTAGTGAAAATACTTACGAATATGTAAAAAATAATGTTGAAGTTGTAAGATTATCTCAAGTTAATATAAAAGGGAAGTCAAAACCTGTTGATATTTATGAAGTTTTGAGAATTAAGAAATAATGGCTGAAAAATATATAAATGAAATTGATATAGATAATATAAGGCGAGCCGTTCAAGTTGAAGAAAAATACAATTATATCAACATTATGGGCAAAGAAACTGTTTTTTCCGGCTTTATGATTAAGCAATTAAAAAAAATATATAAACTTTCAGGGAAAAATGTTAAGTGGCTTCCGATTATTGAGGCTTTTGAACATTATCCGATGGAAAATGTTTTTCAAAGGAAAAAAACAATTTCAAGATTTGCAACATTAATAAAAAAAGATTTAAAACAAGATTCAAAACAGGAAGAAAAAATTAAAGACAAAGAATCTGTATATGATGCTGATGTTGTTTTATTAAAAGGAGTCGGCCCTAAATTCGGATATTTGTTGAATAAACTCGGGATATATTCTGTTTTTGACTTAATAACATATTATCCTAAAAAATATATTGATTATTCTTCAAGATGTCTTATATCACAGCTATGCAGCGATAAAAATGTTACAATTTACGGTGTAATCAGTTCAATTAAAACATTTACGACCAAAAATAATTTAACAATTATAAAAGTCAGTATTTCTGATGATTCAGGCACTTTGGAATTAACTTTCTTCTACTCAAAGGCAAACAGATATACAATTGAAAGATATAAAGCTCAATTTCCTAAGGGTGCTTATATTATGGTTTCAGGTTTAACAAAAACCGATAATTATACGGGTAAAATTACTATTGATAAACCTCAATTTCAAATTGTAAGTTCTGATAATTTTGAAAAAGAGAACTTAAATCTTGCAAGAATTGTTCCTATTTATCCTTTAGTTGAAAATTTAAATATAAAAGCTTTAAGAAAAGCTATTTATAATGCACTTAATGAATATAAAGGTGCAATAAAAAACCTTATTCCCCCTGAAATAATGAATAAACGCAGTTTAATGGAAAAAGAAGAAGCTTTAAATTTAATACATTTTCCCACAGATGAAAATTCACTTAAAAATGCTAGATATACTCTAATATATGAAGAATTATTTTTATTGCAATTAAAACTCTATACAATGAGAGAATATTCAGCTAAGTCATACACAGCGACTCCGATTAAAATTAAAGATGACGGACTTGTTAAAACTTTTATAAAAAAATTACCTTTTGAACTGACCTCTGCACAAAAAAAAGCAGTTAACGAAATATTAAATGATATTAATTCAAAAATGCCTATGCAAAGGCTTTTGCAAGGCGACGTCGGAAGCGGGAAAACGGTAGTCGCTTGTATTATGCTTTTAGCTGCAATAGAAAACGGTTTTCAAACTGCAATAATGGCACCTACTGAAATACTTGCTCAACAGCATTTTAATAACTTTATAAATTGGCTTGCTCCATACGGGATAAGAGTTGCTCTTTTTACTTCTTCTAATACAAAAAAGCAAAAAGATAAGCTTGAAAAAGATTTAAGAAACGGACAAATTGATATAGCAATCGGAACTCACGCACTTATTCAGGATAATATAGAATTTAAAAATTTAGGTGCAATTGTAATTGATGAACAGCACAGGTTTGGTGTAAAACAAAGAAATAATTTAAAAAGCAAGGCAAAAGTTCCCCAAATGTTGACAATGACTGCAACCCCAATCCCAAGAACTTTGGCACTGACTGTCCATGGTGATTTGGATTTGACAATTATTGATGAATTACCAAAAGGTCGAAAACCTGTTAAAACAGCTTTGATAACTTCTGGTCAAAGAAAAAAAGCTCATAGTTTAATTATTGATGAAGTAAATAAAGGACATCAGGCATATATTGTATTTCCACTAATTGATGAATCAGAAACATTGTCTGCTAAGGCAGCAACAAAAGAGGCTGAAAATCTGCAAAACGGAGTATTTTCAAATTTAAAAGTTGGTCTTTTGCATGGAAAAATGAAAACCGATGAAAAAGATAAAATTATGAATGATTTTAAAAATAAGAAATATGATGTTCTTGTGTCTACTACTGTTGTTGAAGTCGGTGTTGATGTGCCAAATGCTACGGTTATTCTTATTGAAAATGCCGAAAGATTTGGTTTATCACAGCTTCATCAACTTAGAGGAAGAGTCGGCAGAAGCAGTATACAATCTTATTGCATATTAATTTCATCAACAAAAAACGAAGATACAATTAACAGATTAAATGTACTTGTTCAAACTAATGACGGGTTTGTTATTGCTGAAAAAGATTTAGAAATAAGAGGCCCTGGTGAATTTATAGGAATAAGACAGTCAGGTTTGGTTGAACTTCATCTTGCAGATTTGACAAAAGATTTACCGATTCTTGAACTGGCAAGAGCTGATGCTGCGGAATATCTTGCTTCAAAGCCGATAATATCTATTCAATTGAAAGAATATATTGATAATTCTCTTAGTGCTGTAATTGATTTAAAAAGTCCGGATTAAATTTTTTCAAATACAAATAATGTCCAGTCCCCTGATTGAGTTATTGTATCAATTTTAAAGTCGTCTTTCATTGCATATAAAAGGTTATTTTTCAAGTTTGAAAATGCTAAAAATATGAAAGGTGTCTTATTGTAGTCTGTTTCTTCATCAACAATATCTTGAATATTTTCGTTAGACAAAAACGAAACAGTGTTTAAAAATAATATACCGACTCTATCACCTTTTTTTATTTTTAAAAAATAATTTCTCCATATTTTACTTATTAATTTCAAATTTGGAAATTGCGTAAAGTAGTCTTTATATATTATTTTGCCTTGTTTTATAGTTTCTGTATAATTTGGATTGTCAAACATGATATTGTTAAAATTAAATTTGTTTATTGAGTAAAACTTATATTCATCCGTTTTTTTCAGATATCTCTCAAATTTATCAACATCATAATAAGTTAAAATTACAATATCACCGGCTTTTAGTCTGGAAGTTTTAATCAATGAAACAGCTGCATAGTTACCCTCGGATCTTCCCCTTTTCGGAGCCGAATCTTTTGCAAAATATAAATAAGATAGGTTTAATCCGATAAATATAACGGTTAAAATATGTTTTTTATCTGATATAATAAGCCCGTACGATACTAATAATATTAATGCAGGGTATATCTCACAGGTATATTTTGTTAATAATATCATTTTACCCGTAAGCGATATTAAAATAATTGCCGTAAAAAATGCTATGCATACGTACAAAATATAATTTAATAATTTATTTTTATCCTTTATTGTTTTATATATTGCATAAATTGCTATTGATGAGGGTATTATTGCAAAAACTAAAAATGTACAAGATAGTGCATAAGTTAAAAATGTATCAGGTGAATTTACTAAATTTGATTGTATCGGTGAAAAATAATCAATAAACGTAAAAAGAATTTTTGATATTGAAAACTCAGACCAAAATTGTGAAAGTGATTTTGAAAATACAATTGAATACCAAAACGGAGTTAAAAATATTGCTATTATAATAAAAGGAGAAAGGTATTTAAGTAAAAAAATTATATTATTTAATTTATTTTTGTATTCTTCAGAGTATTTATATAAATAAATGAATAAAAATAATATGTTAAATACAGCATAGACAATTCCTAAAGTATGAATAGCACAAATTAAAGCATTGAATATAAAGAAACATATAAAATCTATTTTTGAATAATTTTTACAAATTTTTATAAAAGAAAACAATGCTAAAGCACTAAAAAACATTAGAAGACTGTATAATCGAACTTCCTGTGCAAAATAAATACAAAAAGAACTTATTGCCGTTAGAAAAGAACATAACAACCCCGTCTTGGAGTTTTTTATTTCTTTTCCTACAAAAAACATAACTAAAATTGTTAATAATGAAGGAATAACGGATGAAATTCTTAATGAATAATCGTTATCCGGGAAAAATAAAAGCCAAAATTTTATGTATATATAATATAGAGGGGTATGGCAGTTTTTGAGCATGTCAGAAATAAATTCGCCAAAATTATTTCGAGTTGCAATATACCAGCTAACATATTCATCGTTCCATAAGCCTTCGGGCTTATCAATAAACCATAATCTGAACAATATAGCTATAATAAATATCAAAAATAAATTAAACGGAATATTCTTACGCATGGTAATAATCTTTTTGCATGTTTGTATTAAAATTATTTTAACATATATAAATTGGTAAAGTATGAAATTAATAATTCAAATACCTTGTTATAATGAAGAAATAGCACTGCCTGTGACATTATCACAGCTGCCGGAGCATATTGACGGAATTGATGATATAGAAATACTCATCTCTGATGACGGAAGTACGGATAGAACAATTGAAATTGCGAAAAAGTTTGGAGTAAAACATATAGTTACATCTACGCATCATCGAGGTTTGGCAAAAACATTCATGTCAGGAATACAAAAGGCTTTGGAGCTGGGTGCGGATATTATTGTAAATACGGATGCAGATAATCAATATTGTGCTGATGATATAGAAAAATTAGTAAAACCCATATTGGATGAACAGGCGGATATTGTAATTGGTGCAAGACCTATAAAAGATATTAAAGAGTTTTCTCCCCTAAAAAAGTTTCTGCAATACTTCGGTTCAAAAGTTGTCAGAATGCTTAGTGCAACTGATACCCAAGATGTTCCGAGCGGTTTTAGAGCATTTTCTCGTGACGCTGCACTTGCATTAAATGTTTTTGATAATTATACATACACAATTGAAACAATTATTCAATCTAAAACAAAGGGGTTGCATATTGTATCTGTGCCGATAAGAGTTAATTCAAATTACCGTAAATCACGTTTAGTTAAAAATATTTTCACTTATATTCAAAAAAATTCTTTTACTATATTGAGAATGTTCATAATATATAGACCTTTCAGGTTCTTTGCGATGATTGGCGGTTTTATTTTATTGTTAGGCATTGCACTTTTATCAAGATTTTTATTCTTTTATATTATGGATAAAGGTAACGGACACATACAATCATTAATTGTTTCTTCCATTTTGGTAATGACAGGTGTTCAAACGTTGATTTTCGGAGTTTTGGCAGATTTATTATCTATTAACAGAAAACTTATTGAGGATATTCAAGTAAGAATAAAAAAACTTGAAAATAAATAGCCGTTACATATTAGCATATTGTCTATCTAAAATTGTATATAATTTGAACAATAATCATAATTATGAAAATATTATTATCTCTAATTATGTTTATTTTTATTCAAATATCGGCATTTTGTGCAGAAGTTGATGACTTTATGTTTCAATGTGAGCAATGCAGTGATAATGACTCATATAAAACATTTAAAATGCTGATAAAAGGGGAGGCAACTATTTCTGATATTGATAAAAGGCTTATTATTGACAGAGAAGTTGAAAAAGAACTTAATTCAAATTTTATATATACTGATTTGGAAAATTGTATCAATACTGCGTTAGGTGAAAATTATGATATTAAAATATCTGATGCCGAAAAAACAGAAGCATTTTGGCTGAATAAAAATGCACAATTTCAACTTTTGCCAAGTATTTATTACAACTACGATATTAAAAATTTGGAAGGTCAATATCTTGTTGGGGGTATTGTTGCGACTACAACACATGAAGTTCCGATACAAAGTTTAGCGGTTTTGGAATGGTCAACAATTAATCAAGGACGTTATTTCTTTCTTTTAGCCCAAACAAGGAATTTACTTAAAGCGGCACGAGCAAATCTTGAGTTTACAAGAGATGAAACAATATTAAAAACTGTTCAGGCTTATTATGATACTTTAGGTAAAAAAATGGAAATCGAAGTTCAAAAAGTAAATCTTTATAACAGACTTGAACAGTTAAAATATACAAAGGCACGATTTGATGCAGGTATCGGAACATTATATGATGTTAAAAGAGCACAAGCAGAGCTTGCCGGTGCTCAACAAGAATATACTACAACTGTTAATTCATTCAGATTGTATCAGGCAAATTTGGCAAATATAATGGGTGTAGATATTTTAGATGCGATATATCCTTTTGAAATTCAAGTAGATAAAAGAGAACTTGTCGACCCTAAATATTCTATTGAAGATTTATATAAGCAGGCACTAGACTCAAGAGAAGATTTGAGAGCAAAAAGAGCTGAGGTTAATGCATATAGAGCAATTAGAAATGCTAATTATACCGATATTATTCCCGCTGTTACATTATCTTATCAAAACGGATATGTCGGTACAAAACGTGCGGGTATGTCTGCACATAACAGTTTAACTCTTGATATTCGTGCATATTTAGGTAAAAACTTGCTTTTAGGTACTATTACTCAACTAAAAGCGGATAGTGCCGTTGTTAAACAAAAAAAATTAGAACTTGTTAATCTTGAAAGAGAAGTTAAAGAAGATATTCTTTCTTCATATTATGATTCACTAAATGCACTGAAAAAAATAGAAGCTTCTAAAGTTGAAGTTGCCGCTGCCGATATAAGTTTAGATTTATCATTAAAAAATATGAAAGCCGGAGAAGCTACATTTATTGATGTAATAAATTCTCAAAATTTAAAAGTTCAAGCAAACATAAATTTAATAAAAAATATGATAGAATACAATAAAGCACAGACAAAATTATTGTTCGACATCGGGGTTATCAGTCCAAAAAATGTGCTTAAAGATTATGAAACAAAGTTCTATTAAAAGGAAGAGATTTCACATGAATATTTTAAAAAAATTTATTTCAAAACTTTTTTCCAAAAAAAGGACATGTATGGAAAGTGAAATTTTAGAACAACCTGAAATTATTTTTGAATTAATAAAAAAATATGTCAACAATGATTATACGATTAATTTATCACTTCCCGATTCAATAGATAAAATAGCTTTAATTGCAAGCGGTTCATCATATCACAGTGCAACAATTGCAGCAAACTTTATAAGAGATAATGTGCATTGCCCTGCACAATCTTATTACGCAAGTGAAATTTCAATTATTAACAATTTTGATGTTGATAATACTACACTCTATGTTTTTATTTCGCAGTCGGGAGAAACCTCTGACACAAATAAAGCTCTTGAAATTATAGCTAAAAAAACAGATAAAACTCTTGCCGTTACAAATACGAAAAATTCAACATTATATAATAATTCCCGATATAAAATGCTGACATTTGCGGGTAAGGAAAAGTCTATTGCTTCGACAAAGGCAATGTGTGCTCAGACTTTTTGTTTATTTATTATTGCTGCAAAATTGCTTCAGTTGAGGTTTATTCCGTCAAGAGAATTTGTTGATAACCTGTTGTGTGTTCCTGATTATATTAGTAATGCTTTTAATAAAAGAGATGAGATAAAAAACTATGCTCAATGTCTTATAAATTACGAAAATGCTGCAGTATTGGCATCGGGTATGTTTTACCCTTTGGCAAAAGAAGCTGCTTTAAAAATTAAAGAAACTTCTTACATTAATACAACTGCATATCCTACCGGTGAATTTTTACACGGTCATATTGCAATTTTAAATAAAAAATGTGCAATTGTTATATTGGTAAATCAGGATAACTATATTTTTGCAAAAAAAGTTATCTCCAATATAAACTTTAATTATAAAACTGATTTTCTTGTTATAACATCAAGTTCTGATTTGATTATTGATGAAAAACATTCTGTATCAATTTTTTCTGAAAATAATATTGAATTTTTATTTACAAATTTAGTATTAATCCAACTTTTAGCTTTTGAAAGTGCAAAAATGCTCTCAAGAGATGTTGATAAACCCCAAGGATTATCAAAAATTGTTAAATAATTGTAAATTTTATAATTAAAATTAACTATAAATATACTTCACCTGTTTTATATATTCGGAGTTAATATGCTGATAAATTTTAATCCGATAAATATATATAAAAAAAATGTGCAAAATGTCCAAAATGTTGGATATAAAAATTATCCTAATTTGGCACCTTTAAGTAAAGATACTGTTTCATTCGGTGCTCGGGCAATGTTAATGGGTGTAAATATGAGCGATGCACCGACCATGCGTGATTGCTATCAGGTCTCTTTAAATGCCGAGCCAACTAAATTATATTTAGAAAAACTACTGGATAAATATTTAAATAAATTTGTTAAACAAAGTGAAAATGATAAATCTCCTAATAAACCAATATTAACACATTATGCAAGGGTTAAATCACCAACTTCAATAAGAGAAAAAGTTGTTTCAAAATATAGTAAAATTGCTTCACAAGATGCGGAAAAATTTTGTACTGAAACAATAGATGCATTAATGGAACATTTTCCGCTAAAAAAAGGTTTTTCCAGAAAAAAATTAATAGTTGAATGTGAAAAATTGTTTTCTAATTCTCAGCTAAAATTTGCTCCATATGGTAATGTTGCACTTTCTTTTAGCAAGATTATTAATAAACTGGATGAAATGAGAGCAATGGAATTTTCTTCAAGAGAAGAATTTTTAGATGTATGTACTCAAATTATTAATTCATTTGAATCTGATGAAGATTCGGATAAAGAAAATGTATATATTAATCCTCAATCAATTAGCGGAATAAAACATTATGCAAATGATGTTGTGGGTGCACGAATTGTCTTGGCTGATTCAAAAAATCAAGATACAGCAAAAATTTTATCGGCACTGAAAAAAGCAGTTGAAAACGGTGAAATAAAAATTACATCGGTTGAAAGTAATTTACCGGATCCAAACAAATTACCTGACGGTATGTGTGTTAGTGACTATGAATATGCTTCACATGAAACGTTAAGAAGATTTGCAGATGAAACTAATTCAAAACTTGAAGAACACAAATCAAAAACAGGCTATTTGGCGATACATTTAAATGTTGAATTTACAGATCCGGCTTTTTCATATTATAAAGATAAGTTTAAGGGTTATTCAGGTGAAATACAAATTATAGGTAGAGATGTATTGGCTCTTAAAGAAGTTGAAGATTTATGTTACAAAATTAAAGATAATAAGAATGCTATACATCGTGGGTATAAGACTTTTGTTGACTATTTTAAAAAGTATTATACAGATGATATAAAAGATGCGTTTGACGATTATACCTATGCTCTTTACTTGGCACAAAGAGCATTGGGACCTGAAGAAAGAAAAGATAATTCTTTCCCCTCAATTAAAGAACTCGGTTTTGAAGGCAGAGTACCTGAAGAGTTAGATTTTAATAAATTAAAGAAAATTAAAGACGGTTGTGACGTTATTTATGAAAGTCTTTCTAAACAAGAAGAAAATGCAGTTAAAAAATCTAAATAAATTTTAAGTTTTTAATATCTTTTGCATTAGTTTTGTTAATTTGGGTATATAAAATATTTTGCCCATACAAACGCCTGCAATAATATAACACAATAGTATAAATACTAAAAATTCAAAAATTGAAAACGACAAATGCATAAAACTAACAGATATAACTTTTAGCGAAATAATCAAATTTAATAATGCAACTACAAAGTCTAAAAAAGGCACTAAAGCTATAATTGATAATATAATGTTTATAAGAAGCTTAAATAATGCAAATATTAATGAAATAATTATTGATTGAGTAATATTATACATTAGAAAAGGACGAGTTTTCATTTTTAGGAAATATGCAATAATAAGCCAAATAAAACCAATAAGTCCCATTGAAATATATGAAAGAACTGAAATAATCTTTTCAATAGGATGTATTGTATTATTATTTTGCATCTGAATTTTCCTTAGCATTTATGAATTCTTGTATTACATCAATATAAACTAACTTCAACTCATCGTTATCCGGTTGAATATCAATTGCCTGCTTGTATACAGATATTGCGGAACGTAAATCACCACAAACAGCATAAGCATTTCCAAGAAGAACATATACATCCGCATTTGCAGGTTGACGTTCCAAAACTTTTTTATAATTTTCTATAGCATCTTCATATTTGCGTAAAGAACAATATAAATTTCCTAAAAGTAGATAAGCATTAATAATATCAGGACATATTAAAATTGCCTTATTATACATTTCTATAGCTTTATCAATGTTATTCTGATTATATAATGAAATAGCATAACAAATATATGATTGATAATTATTCTTATTTAAAGATAATGCTTTTTCATATAATTCATTTGATTTTTCGTAGTTTTTTAGAGAAGAATACGTATTTGCACAATGAAGCAAATATATAATATTTTCAGGTGAAAGTTTGTAAGCTTTTTCAAAATTCTCAATTGCTTCAAGTAACTTATTTGTTTTATACAATATAAGACCGATATTTACGTAATTTTCCGCATAATTTGGATTAAGTTTTAATGCTTTATCAAAATATATTAGAGCTTCTTCATAATTATTTTTATCTTGGTATAAAAGTGCAATGGCTGTATATACCTGATAATTATTTTTATCAACATTTAAAGCTTTAATATAATTAGACATGGCATGTTTAAACTCGCCGACAACTGCATAGGCATTAGCTAAATTAAATAAGACGTTAAAATTATCAACCCCTATACTTGCAGCTCTTGAATAATAATTAATTGCTTTATGATAGTTATTTTTTGAAATGTATAAACTGCCTAAATTGGTTAAGGCTATATAATTAGATGGTTCAATATCAAGCAGATTTTCATATGTCTTAATTGCTAAATCATGGTTATTTTGAACCATATATATACTTGCCAGTTTTAGGTAATTATCTGAATTATTAGGTTCTTCAATAATTTTTTTTGATAAAAATTCAATTTGTTCTGTATTATTTTCAGCTTCCATAATTGTTATTATACTAAATAAAAAACCTTGTAGCAAATAATATCATATTTGAATCGGCATTTTCAGACATTTCACGTTTAACGTAATTAAGCATAATTTTCATATTTTCAAAAGGCTTATATGTAATGCCGACAGTATATTCTTGAGAATTATCACAGGAAAATAATTTATTAGGAATAAAATAATCATATCTGCCTATCAATTGAAGTTTTGGATGAATATCATATTCAACTGTTCCATAAAAACCCTCTGCATCATTTTTTGAAAATTGTACTGAATTATATCCGTTTGCATTAGCATATTCACCCTTTATATGAAATTTTTTGTAGTCATAACCTGTATACACTGAAAATAGCTGATAACTCCCGTAATAATCACCAATATTGTATCCGCTGCCGATTTTTAGTGAACCTGCTTTATCTTCAATATTTGCGAGCGGTTTAAACATTATGTGTCCTGAAAAATCAAGACCTCTTCCAAAATCTTGCATGTACCTTGTACTGTCATATATACCTATATCATAGTCAACATATTTATAATCACCGATATTCCTTATTCCGACAGAGCGTGAATTACCGAGTGTTCGACCGATTTGTGATTTTAGTACCATTTCCTGTGTCATCGTTGATAAACTGCCGTTTACAATCGTAGGGAGTCTTTTCCCTTGTCCAATTATTATTGATTGATTTTCATTAATTTTATGTGAAACATTTAATTGTGATATTCTGTGGGCAAATTTATGTGAATATCCTTCATAATCTCTCATAAAATTATAATCAAAGAAAAATTGAGATTTGTTTTCATTAAATTTAATTTTAATTGATGGTTCTACAGATGTAACGTCATAAAGCGTATTTAAGGACTTATTATGTATTTTATCAAAGGATAAATTTCCGCCATATAAAAATGATAATTTTACTGAATTAATATATGAATTATCAAAAACAAGCCCGTCTTTTGTAAACAATCTTAGTACAGGTGAAACATTATTATTGTCTTCAATTTTTCCGTAATAAACATCTGATATATAATCAAATTTATTGGATTGTGCATCTAAAATTACTTCTTCAATAGAAAAAGCAGGTAATACAGATAAACAAGCGGTAATAAAAATAATAAATATCTTTTTCAAAAATTAAATTCTTTCTTCAAAATATTTAATTGTATTTAATAAGCCTTCTTTTAAAGAGACTTTAGGCTCCCAATTCAGAATACTTTTCGCAAGAGAGATATCAGGTTCTCTTTGCATAGGATCATCCATTGGCAATTCTTTAAATATAATTTCCGATTTAGAATTAGTCAACTCTATAATATATTTAGCAAAATCTAATATTGAATGTTCATCAGGATTACCAAGATTAACAGGTAAAGAATAAGATGAATTCATTAATTTAATAAGAGCATCAACAATATCAGATACATAGCAAAATGCTCTGGTTTGAGAACCTGTACCATATACGGTAATAGGTTCATTTTTTAAAGCTTGAATAATAAAATTAGAAACAACTCTGCCATCATTTAATGCCATTTTTGGTCCGTAGGTATTAAATATCCTTGCAATTCTAATGTTAACATTATTTTGTCTGCGGTAATCAATCATTAAAGTTTCTGCCGCACGTTTACCCTCATCATAACAGCTTCTTAATCCTATAGGATTTACATTGCCCCAGTATTCTTCAGTTTGAGGATGAATTTTAGGGTCGCCGTATACTTCACTTGTACTTGCTTGAAGTATCTTTGCATTACATCTTTTTGCAAGCTCAAGCATATTAATAATTCCCATTACAGAGGTTTTCATTGTTTTTACCGGATTATATTGGTAATGCACAGGTGATGCGGGACATGCTAAATTGTATATTTCATCAATTTCAATATTATATTCGTTAATTACATCATGCCTTACGAGTTCAAAGCGGTTGTTACCGATTAAATGTCTGATGTTATCTTTTGAACCTGTATAAAAGTTGTCGAGGCAAATAATATCATTTCCCTCATTTAATAACCTTTCTGATAAATGTGAACCTATAAAACCGGCTCCGCCTGTAATCAATATACGTTTCATGCTATTATTTCTTCTTTTGATTTAAATTGCATTTCGTATAAACGTTTATAGTGTCCGTTATTTATTGACATTAACTCATCATGAGTGCCAATTTCAACTAATTTACCGTCATTTATAACCGCAATCCTGTCGGCATTTTTAATTGTTGAAAGCCTGTGGGCAATTACAAATACTGTTCTGTTTTGTATAAGATTATCAAGTGCTTTTTGAACAACGGCTTCAGATTCATTATCAAGAGCTGAAGTCGCTTCATCAAGAATGACTAAAGGTGTATTTTTTATCATTGCTCTGGCAATTGCAACTCTTTGTCTTTGCCCGCCCGATAATGTAAGTCCGCGTTCTCCAAGCATTGTATCCAGTCCTTTTGGCAGGCTGTCTATCAACTCTGTTAAGTGAGATGCCTCTAATACATTTTTTAAGTCTTCATTTGTTGCATTAGGATTAGCGAGTAAAATATTTTCTTTAATTGTCCCCGTAAAAAGAAAATTATCTTGAAATACCATTGAAATATTATCTCTCAGACTTTTTAATTTAAAGTTTCTTATATCTGTTCCGTCTAATTTTACAGCACCTGAATTAACATCGTAAAATCTGGGGATAAGGTTGACCAACGTAGATTTTCCTCCTCCCGAATTGCCGACTATGGCAAGAGTCTCTCCTTTTGCTACTTTTAAATTAATGTTATCAAGTATTGTTCTTTCTTCATTGTATGAAAAACAAACATTTTCAAATTCTACCGAACCTGTAAAAGTTTTAAGTTCAATTGAATCATCCTTATCAATAATTTGCGGAACATAGTCAAATAGTTCAAAAACTCTTCCCATTGCAACAAATATGTTCTGAATTTTAGATAAAGTATAGCCCATATTCTTTACGGGTTTGTAGAGTAAAAGCAGAGAAGTCACAAAAGAGGCAAATGACCCGGCTGATAATAACCCATTATATATAAGTGATGTACCGTAATATAATACAAATGCGATACCAAATGAAGCAATTAAATACATTATGGGAGAAACCCATGCCAGTCTTTTTGTTAAAGAAATTGAATAATTAAAGTTTTCATTAATATTGTGAATGAATTGTTCTTTTTGTCTTTCTTGAAGATTATATGCACTTATTACTTTATTCCCCGAATAAGATTCATTCATAGTTGTTAAAATACCGCCTGTAATAACTGTATTTATATTTGAAACGGTTTTAATTCTTTTTCTCAGCATAAAAATCGGGAAAAATGATATAGAAAGGACTAATATTCCGACAATTGCCAGTCTGTACGAGCTGTATAACATTACCACAATCAAAGAAATTGCACCAAATACACTTACAACCAATGATGTTAGTTCATCAACAACAGTTCTTGATGCATTATCCGGATCTGAAAGAAATCTGTTAATAACAAGACCTGACGGATTTTCATCAAAAAATGACGTATCCAAATATACAAGCCTGGAAAATAAATCTATTTTTACGTTATTTGTAATTTTATAGCTTATCCAATCCGTTAAATATGAGTTTAAATATTTCAACAATCCTTGAACTATAGCAAAGAAAATTATAGTAAAGGGCACCATTATAGCTATAAGTGAGTATGAAATTTCATAACCGTGAAATACAAAATTTTGCTTTCCTACAACATAATCCATATATGGTTTTAAAGCTATAGCGACTATACCGTCCATCATACCGACAGGTATTGCAACAAGAAAACCTAATATAACTCTTCCCAAAACTTTTTTTATATACGGAAACATTCTTTTTAACAGCCAGCCATATTTGAATGCTGTTAATGCTTGTGTATCTTTAAGCTTCATTATTATTATCCTTATACATGTTCTATTTATAACATTTTATAATGAATAAATTTAAGTTTACAGTGTAAAAAAATATATGTTAAATATTTGAAATATTGAAAGGATATATTATAATAAATTTGTTGGTCTCGTTTGTAACAATGTTGTTACAAAAGTATATAAAACTGGCAAAAAAAGGCTTTACAAGTCTTAATATAGTGTGTTTATATAAGGGGTTATGTAATGAGTATTGGCGTATTTTCAAATTTTGCACCTATAAGTGCCGCACCGGTAAGCCACATTCCGGCAATGAAAAGTTCTCCGAATAATGATGATAAATCTCAGTCAGATAAAAAAAAGAAGGTTATTAATACAATAAAAACAGTTGCCCCTGTTGCAATTCCCTTAATTGCAATACCTGTTACCGCTGCAATTACTTATAAAGTTTCATCAAAGAGTGCAAATTTATTGAAAGATGAAGTTAAAAATCTTACAAGAGACATAGCAAAACTTCAAGCTGTTGCCGAAGAAAGAGCAAATATTGCGACAAATACAATTCAAAATGCTGCTAATGTTGCAAAAAAAGATAATGCTCAAATCTGGGCAGCCCTGTTGGCTGTCGGTGGAATGGCCGGTGTTTATAAAGCATCCGAAATGACAGATGGTCAAAAGGAGAAAGTAACGGATAAAATTTCCGAAAGAATTAAAGATATGCAGTCAAAATCATCTGAAGCAGTTGATATTGCAAGACACACAAGTACACTGTCTTCAAACAGTCTTCTGGAAAAATACACAAAAGGATATTATCAAATTCCGTTATTGCAGAATTCAGACTCAATTAATAAAAATGAACAAAAATATGCTTCAGCTGTAAAGCAAATCAGACAAGCAGCTCCAAAACGTTTATATGAAGCACCGAATGTAAAACCAATTACAAAAGAACATCCTACTCTTTGGTCGGTAACTTCTGAATTTGCTCCTATTAAAGAAGGCGGTTTAGGTTCTGTACCTGTTGAACTTCAAAATAATATAACTAAATTAGGTATTAACATGCCTTCATTTATACCAATGTATCAACAAAAAGGACAAGCTTCGTTCAGAACTGAAAACGGCAAATATATATATACTTATAAAGGAAGAGAATTTAATCTTGAAAAAGCTGCATCATTTAAAGTTGATACGTATCAAGGCGGAAAATCAAAAACTGAAAATGTTGAAATTTATGTGAGCCACACAAAAGATGCAGACGGTAATGATAAACAGTTAATATTTGTAAAAAATGATAACTACTTTAACGGAACAATTTATCAAACAACAGAAAAGACTGAAGAACCTGAAAAATTTGCATTTTTCTCAAAGGTTGTATATGAACTTGCTAAAGCTAAAGAAGATATAAGAAGTGTTAAAGATTTAGTTATTGCAAATAAAGATGTATTTGATTCAATTAAGAGCCCTGATGCTCTTGTATTGAATGATTGGCAGGCTTCTCCTATAGCTGCTCTTGCAAGATATAAAGCTCCGATGGAAAATGCATACGGTCAACTTTCTGATGATGCGGCTAAAAAACTTTCTGAAATGACTATTATTACTATCGGTCATAATGCTATGTATCAAGGTTCAACACAAAATAACAATAATGACGGGCAAAGAAGAGAAGCAACTTCTAATATTTTAAATACATTATTTGATAACTTTGCTTATGATATTGTATCAAACGCTGTAACCGGGGCATCTCAAACAGATGAAACAGATTCAGGGCTTAAGAATTTAGATAATGTTCTTCTGTTTAATGAACACGATACAGGTTCTAATCATGCTAATTTGTTAAACATTGGCGTATGTTTGAGTGATTACTTCCATCCTGTTTCAAAAAATTATGCCGATGAAATAATATCTGATGAACATCCGGAACTTGCAGGGGAATTAAGATGGGCATTAACTCAAAAAAATAATTCCGGCTCTCTTGTTGGTATAATTAACGGTAATGATTTTAACAATTTATCAATTGAAGCAAAACAAGGTCAAATAAAAAGCCAAACAGGTATTACCCCTAAAACATACAATAAAATGTCATCTATTGATGAAATAATGGCGGCAAGACTTGAAAATAAAGTTAATTTTTATAATGAATATATGGTTCCTCTTTCAAGAAAGAATGATGAGACAGACAATTCCGAAGATGTTAAAAATATAAGAAATTTATCAAGCAAGCTTGAATACGTTGATCCTCAAGGAAAAACAGTTTTAACAGGATTATCAAAGGAAGAATTAGAAGAGACACCTGTTATTACATCCGTTGGAAGATTAGTATCTCAAAAAGGTATAAATATAATGACAGATGCTATTAAAATGCTGTTTGATAATTGGGAAAAAGATTTCCCGGGTAAAAACAAACCTATATTCTATCTTGCGGGCCAAGACGGTGAAGGCGGTGTACAGAGAAAGTACATTGAAAATTTAAAAACTAAGAAACTTTCTGATAAAGACACCCAACGAGTTATATTTGCACATGGTTTTGCTCCGATGGCAGGATTAACGGCATCATCTGACTTCTTCTTATTACCGAGTATTTTTGAACCCTGCGGTTTAACTCAAGGTGAAGCATTTGCGGTTGCAACTCCCGTTATTGGTAGTGCAGTAGGTGGTATCGTTGATACTGTTAATCGCGACGGTAAAACTAATGGTATTTTAACCGATAAGTCAGTGCCATTATCTGCTAAAGAATTTTATGAAGCAATGAAGAAAGGTTTAGATATCTACTATAACGATAAAGAACAATACAAAAAAATGGTTCAAGATTCAATTGATGAAGATTTCAGCTGGATTCAAAAAGGTAAGCAAGGTCCTATATTTGAATATCTTGAAAAGTTAGGCATTGATATTGAAAAACTTCCGGAAGTTGCATAATACTTGAAATTTATGTAACTATAATTTATCATTAATTTTATGAGTGAAGAATATTCTAATCTTGTAGATATTGCTTTTCAAATGCACAAAGCAGGCAAGCTTGATGATGCTAAAGCTGTTTATACAAAATTGCTTTCTTTAAGACCTGATGATGTTAATGTTCAAAATCTTTATGCACAGCTTTGTTTTTCTCTCAAAAATTATGATGAAGCTTTAAAATATTTTAAACTAGTGTATGAAAAAACTAATTTAAATGACGTCCTTATTAATATTGCAAAAGTTTATTATTCTATAGCGGATTATGCTAATGTTATTGATATTTTATCAAAAAACGAAAAAATTAATGTTGAGGAAATAAAGCTTCTTGCTTATGCATATATTAAAACAGAAGATTTTAATTCTGCAATTGATGTTTATAAAAAATTGATAAGTTCAAATTTAATGACATATAATGATTATTATAATTTATTTTTTTCATATAAAAAAATAAATGATACCGAGAATGCTTTAAAAACTGCATTAATAACTGAAAAATATAATCCTCGGGATGTTGGATTACTGTATAATATTGCGTTGTTATACAAGGACATGGATAATGCAGAAAAAGCTATAGAATATTTTTCTAAAGTTACTGCTATCGAACCTGATAATAAATATGCTATTTTTAATATTGCAATTTTATATCAGACTTACAATCAAAAAATATCTGCTAACATTTTTGAATATTTATTAAAAAATTATCCTGATGATGAATTAATTTTAAGTAATATTTTAATTACATATTATAATATTGCGGATTACAAAAATGCATGTGATATTGGGAAAAAACTTGTACAAATATATCCTGATAACATTGATTATTATTTGATATTAGGTGAATCCTATATATCAGATTATAAATATGAAGATGCTGAAGTTCTATATAAGCAGGCAATGGAAAAATTCGGACGTAATGAGTCATTAATATTAGAATACTCATATGTTATTAATCTTTTAGGAAGACGAGAAGAAGCCGAAAAAATATATATTGAGTACAAAGATAATCCTTTATTTACTGATGATTATATGTTTTTTATGCTTAAAGAGAAAAAGTTTAATGAGATAAAAGAAACATTTTTTAAACATATCTATACCAGCGATATTATTAAAGATAATAAGCTTATAAAAGTATTTTATAAGTATAACTTAGACAAAAAGTATGCAATTAGCGAAAAAGCTTTTATTGAAAATAAAAATAAGGTCAAAAATACATCATTTAAGTTTATTAAAGAGAAAGTTTGGAAAAATGAGGACATAAAAGGAAAGAAACTTTTAGTATATTCGGGAGAGGGAGTTGGTGATTTATTAATGTTTTCCCGATATATTGATGAAGTTAAGAAAATGGCAGGCGAGGTAATGCTTGCTGTTAATAATTCTTGTCTTGATTTGTTTAAGTATAATTTCCCCGACTTAAAAGTTTTTTCGCTGAATGATAAAATTCCTGAAAGTGAATATGATTACTGTGCATCTTTCTTTGGATTAATTTATAATTTAAATATTGATTTAAATAACATCAATACGACTGATAATTATTTAAAAGTTGATGATAAATTAGTTCAAGAAAAAGCTTCGTTAGTTAAAACTAATAAGAAAAAGATTGGTATTTACTGGCAGGGTAATCCTACTCTTTTATCAAACAGGTCTATGAAACTTCATAATTTTGAAGAGTTATTTAAACTTGAAAATACGCAAATTTATTCATTTCAAATATCGAAAATCGACTCGGAATCCGAAAATGAAAAAAAGAAATACCCGATAATTGATTTGGCTCCGTATATTAAAAATTATACAGATACAGCTGCATTATTAAAAAATATTGATTTATTAGTTACGATTGATACATCTATTGCTCATTTAGCCGGTGCTCTTGGAATAAAGACTTTTTTGTTACTTCCATATTCACCGGAATGGAGATGGTTTTATGATAATAATACTACACCATGGTATAATTCTGTTAAAATATTTAAGCAAGTTATACCTAATGACTGGTATGAAGTTATTAATAGAGTAAAAAATGAGTGTACATTATAAAGATTTATCAGATAGAGCATACTACTATCATTCAAATAATCAATTTAAACAGGCCGAAGAAATTTATTTGCAATTACTGCAAATAAATCCTGATGACGTAAACATATTAAATCTTTTAGGTACTTTATATATAGTTACAAAAAAATATGATGATGCTATTAAATATATCTCAAAAGCTTTTCTGTTGAAAAAAACTTCTTATTTGGCAACTAATTTAGCAAAAGCATATTTTTTAAATAACCAAATTAAAGATGCTGTTAAATTGTACAATACAGCATTAGAATTTGGTCAATCGGATGATTTATATTATTCTTTAGCGATTGCTTATAAAAAATTGAGGGAGTTTGATAAAGCTATTGAATGTTATTTAAAAGCGATTGAGTTAAACCCTGATAACTACAATGCAATGTATAATCTTGCACTTATTTATAAAAATAAATCAGATATTGATAGTGCAATATATTATATAAATCTATGTATACGAATAAAACCGGATGATGATGATTTATATAGTATGTTATCGGAATGTTATGACTTAAAAAAAGATTATAAACTGGCTTTGGAATATATTAATAAAGCAATATCATATAATAAGAAGAATAATTTATATTATTATAATTCCGCCTGTTTATACGTTAAATCTTCTGTTGAATTAGAAAATAACTTTAAAAAATTTATGATTAATTATGTAAATATGTTTGATATAAATACATTTATGTTTTTATACTTTTCATTTATTTTATTAAAAAATTCAATAGAAAATAATGCTGTTATTGATTTCAAAAACTCAATTCAACTTAATAAAAATCACGTTAACTCATATATAAATTTATCAAATGTACTGTATTTCCAAGATAAAATAAATGAATGTATAGAAGTACTTAGTGAATTGGTAAAAGTTACTCCAAAAAATGCACATGCATACTCAATGCTTGCTTCAAGATATTTAGAAACAGGTGATTATGAAAAAGCAAATAGTTGTTTTGACAATGCATTAAATATATCAGGTATTACATTAAATATATTACAAGGGAAAGCTTACGCACTTAGAAATCTTGGTAAAGTAGAGGAAGCTAAATGTATTTTGGAAAAAATTGTCAAAGTTCCAAACCACAATTACATTTCAGATATATCATTAGGAATGATTTATTTGACAGAAAAGAATTTTGAGAAGGGGTATAAATTATACAGAAACAGAAATAAAGACACAAAAATTACAAATGTATTTTCCCCTGAAAAAATATGGAATAAAAATGTTAATTTTGACGATAAGAATGTGATAGTTTATTCAAATTGCGGGTTTGGTGATACTATAATGTATTCAAGATACATTAATATTCTAAAAGACAAAGTTAAAAAACTTATAATTGAAACGGACAATGAGCTTATAAGTCTTTTAAAATATAATTTTAAAGATATTGAAATTATTAAAAAGGGAATAATTCCCTCTGATTATGATGTGGTTATTCCGTTTATGGATATTCAATATGCTTTAGATATGGATTTTGATAATATACCGGGGTCAAGGGGATATTTAAAAGCAAAGAAATCAAAGAGTATTCTTACTAACAAGAAAAAAATCGGTTTGTATTTTAAAGGCAGTGATAAAGTATTTACAAATAGGTCTGTATCTTTTGAATTATTTAAAGAAATAATAAAAAATGATAAGTTTGAATTTTATTCATTTCAGCCTGATAGTGAATATAATGAAATTAATAATTTAAATAAATATATAAATGATTTTAGTGACAGTGCAAGTTTGCTCAAAGAAATGGATGTCTTAATTACGGTTGATTCAGCTGTTGCTCATTTAGCGGGGGCTCTTGGCGTTAAAACATTCTTAATGCTTCCGTTTTGCCCTGAATGGCGATGGTTTGATGATAAAAAGAAAACCCCTTGGTATGATAGTGTAACTATATTCAAACAAGATAAATTGAATGATTGGAGCAGTGTTATAAGTGATATTCAAAATGAGATTGATATAATATGCAAGTAGGTGATGAATTCAAAGTTAAAATTGAAAAAATGGTATACGGCGGTTCGGGACTTGCAAGAATTGATAATATCCCTGTTTTTATTGATGATGTTTGTACTGATGATACTGTTAGAGTTAAAATTGTAAAAGTAAATAAAACATATTCTGTTGCTGAATTAGTTGAAATAATTAGTCCATCTGAATATAGAGTGTTGAGTGTTTGCCCCTTTCACGGGAAATGCGGAAGCTGCAGCTGGCTTCATATAGAATATTCAGAACAATTAAAACAGAAAAAAAATATTGTATATGAAACTATAAAAAATATTGCCGGTGTTGATTTAAAAATTGAAGATACAATTGCATCACCGAAAATATATGAGTACAGATGTAAAGTACAGCTTCCCGTGTCGCAAACAAAGGTTTCCATGCGTATTTTAACAGGGTATTATAAAAAAAATTCTCATGAGTTAATTAATATAAAGTACTGCAAACTTCACTCTCAAAAAATTAATGAGATAAATGAAGAAATAAAAACTCTTGCACAAGAGTTAAATATTTCCGCATATAACGAGAAAACAAAAAAAGGTTTATTAAGACACATTATTTACAGATTTTCTTCCGACTTAAATCAACTGTTAATAATATTTGTTGTAAATTCAAATAATATTGACGATAAACTCAAAAAAATTGCTGATATGATTATGTCGAAATATCAAATTATTGTAGGAGTTTGCGTGAATTTTAATACAAAAAATACAAATGTTATTATGTCTGACACTACAAAAACTGTAAAAGGAAGTGATTACTATGTTGAAAATCTTGACAATATAAAATATAAAGTCAGTGCTAACAGTTTTTTTCAGGTTAATCCTTATTGTGCAAAACTTATATTTGAAAAGGTAAAATCAATATCAGATATTAATAAACCGGCAATTTTAGACGCATATTCCGGTGTTTCAAGCTTTGGTGTTTGGTTGAGCTCGGTTGCTCAAAAAGTTACCTGTATTGAGGAAGTACAAGCAGCAACAAATGATGCTGAAGAAAATATTAGGTTGAATAATATTAATAATATTGAAATTATTAATGGCGATGCTTCAGAAAATTTTAAAAAATTAATTGATAATAAAGAAAAATTTGATATATCAATAATAGACCCGCCACGAAAAGGTTCCTCAGAAGAAGCATTAAACTATCTTGTTAATTTAACTTCCAAATACATTATTTATGTAAGCTGCAATGTATCTACATTGGCAAGAGATATGAAACATTTAATATCAAAAGGTTTTTATCCTAAATATGTCCAACCGTTTGATATGTTTCCAAATACTTATCACGTGGAAACATTGTGTTTATTTGCAAAAATTGATTTAAAATAATTAATCTGTATTATCAATTAACTCAATAATAAATGTATTTTTAAGCATTAAAAAACATATATTTGTTTTAAAGTAAGTTGATTTTTTTATTGGTGAAATTACTTTTGCTCCCAGTGAACAAAGAATATCTTTTGTTTTATCAATATTTTCGGTAAAATAGCCAAAATGATACATTTTAATTTTTTTATCTGTAAAATAATTGAGAGTTGTGCTATTTTCCAAATTCTCTAAAAGTTCTAATCTCGGCATACAATTTGACTCAATAAACAGTCCTTTAATTCCTTGATTTTCATCATAAAAAATATCAGAGCCGCTATTATAGCCAATAAGCCGAAAAGCGGAATATTCTTTGTTAATATCATCAGATGCAATACCTATATGATGAAATTTCAAACCTCCTGTTTGAATATCCAGTTCTCTCATAAATATTTTAAATGATTTATCTTCTAATAAATTCTTAATTTTATTGTAATAATATTCACTATCAGCATAATATTCAACAGCATCGTAGTATATTCCGTCAAGAGAAAAGAAATTTTGCAGTACACCTCTTTTTATTTCGTTTATTTGTTCATGAAATTTAACAACAGATATATTATCTTTTATTGTACGTGAATATAATTCATCAAGATTTAAATCATCAAAAGCAGCATTATACATCAATAATACGCTTTCTATTGAAGCAAGAGAGCCGTTTTTTACAATCCATCTGCCCCATTCTGCTTTTTTGTTTTCAATATTATAAATCGAAATAAGTCCCTCTTTATTACCTGATATTCTGTTCTCAATAACAAAGTAATAATCATTATCCCGTTCAAAATAATCTTTCAGCCAGTCAAGCTGAACAGATAAATCATTGCTGACTGAATGAATATATTTTGTCCTTTGGTAATCAGAATTTCTGATTTCTACGATAAATTCTGCATCTGTATAATCAACAGGTCTTAATTTGTATAAAAAACCTTCTTTAATAATAGTTTTTTTCATTATTTATTAAGCTTACTTTCTAATACATTTACAATACTGTTTATGCTGTGCATGTCTGCAATTTCGTCCTCGGAAAACCGAAGATTATACTTGCTTTCAAGTTCCATAATTATTTCAATATGTGAAAAAGATTCCCATAAATTATCTTTATCCGGATTATTTTTTAATTCGTCAGTACTTAATTTGGTTATTTTTGAAATAACTTCTATTACATCATTAATCATTTAATTTTCTCCTTGTATAGCTGAATAATATTTTTATTGTCATTGTGGTATTTAAAATTTGAATAGTCGTTTAAGTGTTCATTGAGATACTTTAAAACAAATTTTTCGGCAGGAATATTTTTTTCACCTTTTAAAAACTGAATTTTAAGTTTATTACTATTTAAGTAATCAAGCAAAAATTGTATTGAACCAAGAACAATAACTTCATCGAGCCCTCGCCCCAAAGCTCTGCAGCTAACAAAGCATTCTTCCAGCAATACACCTTCATCATTTTTTCTGCCCGTACAAACGCAAATAATGCCGCTATCTGAAAGTTTATCTTCCAGTTTTGTATTTACAACTGCACATTTCGTATTTTTTATTAAATCTGTTAATTCTGTTTCAGAATACCTTTTGTAATTAAAAATAAATTGATTTGTTTTTTTTGATAATTCCGATATTCTTGCTATATTTTCTGTATTGTTTATTTCATATAAAATCTTAACATTCAAACTTTTTAAGTATTCGTCAAAATTACAGTTATTCATAAGCTGTTTACGTTCTTCATTAGCCTTTGTATCTCTGCTTCTAATTGCATCTTCATGCTTTGTAGAAAATTTTGACAAGCCGGGAAAGTTTTTTAAAATATTATTAGTAATATCTGCATCATTATTTGCAAAAATAATTTTAATTTCAGGATAAACTGAAGTTACCTGTGCAAGCTCACCTAAATTATCATCAATAAACAGTGCAGCATCAGAAGATATATTTAAAAATTTAAGGATATCATTTATTCCCTTTGATTTTGTATCCCATGAAGCAGAAATAAATGTAAAATCTTCCAATTTTAAAGGAAAGTCTTTCCTCTGCGTAAAGAGTTTTATAACATCATCCTTATTATTTTTTGAACTGATACATAAAAAATATCCCTCTTTTGCTTTTTGTTTCAATGTTTCCTGTAATTTTCTATGCCCATCAGTTAATTCTATACCACTAATTAAATCTTCACCAAGTATACCTTTATATAAAGTATTGTCTAAATCTGTAATTATTGCTTTTAAATTTGTTTTAATCAATGAGGGAATGTAGTTTAATGATAAATCCATTGCACATTTAGTCAAAGCTTTTGTACTTAATTTTGTTCCGCTAAAGTTTTCAAGCCTTTCGTCCGTAAATTCATCTTTTAGTTCATCAATAATTTTTTCAAAGTTGTATACAATAATTTTATCGTTATTTATTTTAATATTTTTGCCGAAAGGAGCCAGTATTATCGGTTTAAAAAATTTTTTAGTAAGATAATTTAATCTTTCATTAATTAATTCATCAATATTTTTAATATTATACCTTGTTAAATCAAACCATATAATAAGCATATCCGAAGTTAAATCAAGATTAATAAAAGACAGCGTATCATCATAATCACTGTATATAAATTCCGCATTAATGTCCGCGTAATCTAAATAAGCATTTGAAACATTTTGAATAAGTTCAAAAGAGTGATTTCTATATACAAATATTTTATATTTCTTATCTGATAAAGGTTTATAATTGATTAAATCAATCCTGTTTACGGAATTTTCAAAAAGAAATTTCTGGAGATTTATATATTTTTGCATACTAAGCCGCCTCCTTTTTATGGAAGAAATTATGAATTTTTACAAATAAAATATTATTTAAAACCTTATTTTTGCTGCCGGGGGGGGGAGTTTGATTTAGCAGGTTTTTGTCTCTAAACCCGTAAAATACAGGATTAAATTTAATATCTGCAATTCTGCAAGCCAGCATATCCGTTTCCGTATCTCCGTACATTTCTTTAGCTAAAGTGTTTATTAGCACTTCAGATTTTAAAATGGGAGTATTTTTGCATGAATCAACTATATAAATCTCAGAAAAATAGCTGTCTAATTTAAGATTATTAATCTGCACTTTGCAAGTTTGCTTATTATTTCTTGCCGTAATTAATACTAAATTAGAATTTTCTTTCAATTTGTTCAATAATTTTAATGCTTGCGGATAAATGAAATCAAGTTTCAAATATTCATAATTTTCTATGTTTTTTATCCAAAAAGTTTGAATATTATCAGCCAAAATTCTGTCAACACCTTTTTTTATCAAATATTTAATATTATTTAACCCCATTCTTTTTGAAGTAATATAATCATCAAGGTTAAGAGAAACATCGTATTTCTTTAGTGCAATGCTTAACACATATTTATGCCTGTCAAAGCTGTTAAGTATTGTACCGTCAAGGTCAAAAGCTATCGTATCAATAGACTTTGTTACCAGATTATTATATGTCCTCAAAACATATTGAACTGAATGGTTTAATTTAAAAGATGAAAAAATTTCATCATCGTTTTTATCCATCATAATATTTGCTAAAGCACTAACCTCATCCCAACCGGCCTCATACGATAAACCCATTGCACCTGCAAGCCTGTAATTGACATCGGTTATTACAAATTCATTTTTTGAATTTTTCATAAACTGAAGATTGAAAAAACGGTTTGGCTTGAATTTTTCGATAAATTTTTTAGCAATGTTTTCAAGTTCTTTGTCTTTATATACTTTTGCTTTAGAGCATATGCCGGCTTTTGCTTCAATTCTTTCTCTTGCAACAGTTGACATTCGACCGTTATGATAAAAACATTCAAGAGTAATTTCAGGTTTTTTGCAAATTTCTTGAATTAAATAACCTGAATTATTATATTTAGACAATATTTGTTCTTTTGACAAGATTTGTGCATCAATTGAGCCGATTCCTAATTTTGGCTTAACAAAATATTTTTCATTATCACAAAGCTCGTTAATTTTATACTCTTTTGGAATTTTAAAGCCGTTTAATTTTAGTAATTTATTTATTTCTTCTTTACTAAACTCAACATTTGAACTGCTGAGAGATTTTACATTTAATTTTATTAAATCTTCATTTTGCGGGTAAAAAAGTGATCTGTCTTTATCTAACAGAGGAAGAATGTAATCAATTTTTTCTTTCTTAATAATATCAATAATAATATTATAATAATCAGGGCTGACAGATAAAGGCACTTTATAAAATTTATCAATAAATTTACACGCAGATATCATATATTCTTCATTAATATCAGCTGCAACAATAAAGAATTTATTTTTAAACTTTTTTTTGATTGTTTTTATAAAATGAAATGCGGAACTAAGTCCTGCAGAAAGAACTAAAACATTTATATCAGGCTGCATATAGCCTCCTGATTTTCATATTGGGTTTATCTATGCAGCTAAAAATTCTTTTCAGGGGGGGGGGGTAATTAAAATCAAAATTATTGTTAGAATGTAGTTTTAATACAATAATTTTATACCCGTCAATTCCTGATATAATAAATTTGTCTTTTTCCTCAACGAATTTGTTATATCCTATAAATTCTCCGTTAAAAATAGAATTTTCTACATAACAGTTATTTATTTGCGGATATTGATACTCTTTAAAGCAAAAAGCTCTTATTTGATTATGTATTTCATAACTTGTTTTATTAAAATCAATATTAATAGATTTAAAATTGATACTTTTTGTGCTGTAGTAGCTTGAGTTAATAAATGGCTGTTTTTTGGCAGTAAAAGAATTCGTCAATATATTTTCGATATTTTCTTTAAAAAGTTTAAAGGAATATTTTAAATATTTAAAATATAAATCTCTTGATGTATCATTAACTGAAATTTTAAATACTTTTTGAGCAATTATATCTCCCGTATCAATACCGTCATCAATTTTGTGTAAAGTTACTCCGCTGTAACTTTCTCCATTAATAATAGGTAATACAGATGTATACATCCCTTTATATTTAGGCAGTTTTGAAAAATGAATATTATATAAATTTTTTGTTTTGAATTTTTGAGTTTTTATAATTCTGTCAAACTCTAATGAAATAAATATTAAATCATTAATTTCATATATATCTTCAAGATTGTATATTTTAATATCATTTTCTATTGCACACTTTAAAAAAGATTTTTGCCAAGTATCAATTCCGTTATCAGTTTTATTTGGCAAAGCAATAATATTATTTTTATTAATATTTAATTCATTAATTAAATATAAAAGTGAATTAACAGCGATATCATTTTTCCCTGCAATGCAAATATTATGCGGCATAATACCTCACAAGATTTCTTTTATCACTATATATTGCTACATTTTGTATTGGGGGGGGGGTAATTGGAATTAGATATTTTGTATTTGGAGCAATATCTTTTGTAACAATTGAGCCTGCTGCAATAAGAGCATTTTCTCCTATAGTTACACCGGGTAATATTGTAGAATTAGCTCCAATTCTTGCACCCTTTTTAATGATTACAGGTTCTAATTTAAAATTTTTATTTTTAGATACAGGGTATCTGTCATTGCAAAAAGTAACATTCGGCCCGATAAAAACATTATCTTCTATTCTTATACCATTCCATATTTGAACGCCGCATTTTATTGTAACATTATCTCCGATAACAACATCATTTTCAATAAAACAATGAGAACAAATATTACAATTTTTACCGATTACGGCGTTTTTCAATACAACACAATATTGCCAAATATCTGTATTTTCACCTATATTTTTACTCTGTACGTCTGATAATTGATGAATCATAATATATCCTTGTGGCTATTTTATCATAAAAATAATAATACAGCCTAGAATTTTTTTAATCCTGAAAAGGCAGCATCTAAAGCTTTTTGACCCATTTTACCAAAGTCTACAATTATCATGGAAGAAGAACCTACATCTTCAATTTTTGTAATTTTACCTATTCCGAATTTAGAGTGAAATACTCTGTCGCCGGATTTTAATTCTAAACTCTGAGAATTAAGTGAAGAATTGAGTTTTGCTTCACGTGCTTTCTTTTCCTCAAGCATTTTTTTTATGGGATTATTTTCAAGAATATTTTTTATTTGTTCTTCTTCACCGGCTTTTCGTTCCTGAGCATTTTTATCGTGATTTTTACTTTTTATGACAAAGCTTGTATTGTGGGTAATGTTACGTTTTGGAGCAACAAAATTTTTACCGAAAGATGTTACTGATTTAATACTTCCGTCTGCGTTTTCAGATAAATAATTCGATTTTATTGTATTAACAGCCTTTTTAAAAGTATAAGAAGATTGTTCATTTGATACGTTATCAGAAACAGTAGAATTTAAAAGATTTTCGGGAATTTCCGAAATAAAACGACTCGGGTTATAGTACCTGTAATTACCCCACATTTTTCTGCGTTTAGCCGAACTTATATAAAGCTTATGTTTTGCTCTTGTAACAGCAACATACATAAGACGTCTTTCTTCCTCCATTTCGGATAAAGAATCAAGCGAACGGTTATGAGGGAAAATTCCCTCATCAAGGCCGGGGAGAAATACAGTATCAAATTCTAAGCCTTTTGCACTGTGTATTGTCATCAAAGTCAGTGCTTGCGATTCATCAACGTATGAATCAATATCACTTACCAGTGATACTTGTGACAAAAATTCACCTAAAACATCTTCATCTTGAGGTGTAAATTCTTTTGCAACATTAATTAATTCGTTTAAATTTTCAATTCGGCTTTCTGCGGTTACTTCATCTTCGGTATCTTTTATATCTTGTATGTATCCTGATTTTTCAAGCACGTATCCTATAAATTCAGGCAATTCCATATTGTATTGCCTTATTTGAAAATCTGAAAGCATATTATAAAAGTTTTTTAGTTTTGATTTAACCGCAGAAGAAAATTCGTCATAATTATCAATATCTTGTAAAATATCAATATATCTAAGCTTTAATTCATCTGCAAGAGCAAAAAGTTTATCAACTGTTGCCGTTCCGAGAGAACGTTTCGGAACATTAATTATTCTTCTGAGGCTTATTGTATCAGAAGGATTATAAATGAGCTTCAAATATGCAATTGCGTCTTTGATTTCCTTTCTGTCGTAGAATTTAAGACCGCCAACAACCTTATATGGTACATTATTTGCCATGCAAGCTTCTTCAATAGCTCTTGATTGAGAGTTTGTTCTGTATAAAACTGCAATATCCGCAAGACTTTTTTTGTAAGACAATCTTTTTACTTCGTTAATTAAATTTAATGCTTCGTCTGCCTCATCATTAGCTTGATAATAGTCAATAATTTCACCTCTGCCAAGGTTAGAATATAAATTTTTGCTTATACGCTGCTTGTTGTTGCATATTACGGCATTTGCCGCTTCAAGAATAATTTCATTTGAACGGTAGTTTTGTTCTAACTTAACAAGATGAGTCTTTTTAAACGCAGATTGAAGATTTAAAAGTATTTTATAGTCGGCTCCTCTCCAACTGTAGATGGATTGGTCAACATCACCGACTACACAAAGACTTTTTTCATGCGGTATTTCATCCTCATTAAGATTATTTGTATATATTGATTTAATCATATTGTATTGGCAAAGGTTTGTATCCTGAAACTCATCAACAAGTATGTGTTTAAATCTGTTAAAATATTTTTCTCTGACAACTGATGAATTTTCCAACAATTTAACAGCTAATACGAGCATATCATCAAAATCTAAAGCATTATTTTCATGCAAAAGTTTTTGATACTCCGTAAAAATTTGAGCATGACGTTCTGAGCGATAGTCCCTTGCTCTTGTTGCAAAAGTATATGCGTCCTGCATTTTATTTTTTGCATTAGAAATAATAATTCTGAGAAGTTTAGGGTCGTATACTTTCTCATCAAGATTACAGTGTTTTATTGCTGTTTTAACAAGTGAGAGCGTATCATTATCATCATATATTACAAATTTATTATTATAAGTATAACCGTTTTCGTCTTTATATTCCTGAATATCTGTTCGTAAAATGCGTCCTGAAATAGAGTGAAAAGTCCCAATCCACATTTTTTTTGCTTTTTCTTCCCCAACCATTGAACTTAAACGTTCAAGCATTTCTTTTGCAGCTTTATTTGTGAAAGTAACAGCAAGTATTTCATAAGGTGAAATGCCGGAATTTATAAGATGTGCAATTCTGGTAGTTAAAACTTTTGTTTTTCCGCACCCTGCTCCCGCAAGAATAAGAACCGTACCTTTGTCAATAAGTACAGCTTCTTTTTGCTCCCTGTTTAATCCCTCTAAAATATTTGACATGTATCTTTTATTTTTTTAAAATTAATGCTATTATTATTATATTATAAATAAAATTATAGGAAAATATATGTCAGAAGATAGTAAAAATGAACAGCAGATTATGGTTCCGTTAGATGATATGGATAAGGTAGATTCATCAGATCCTCACGCATTAGATGCACTTGCAATGGAACTTGCTACAATTCAGCAATCTGCAAAAAAAGTTGCAATAATTGGCAGCCGAAATTTGCCGATAACTCATCAACAAATTATTGAAATTTTATCATATGCTTTGGTTATACAAGGTAATACAGTTATTACAAGCGGCGGCTCATCAGGTACAAATGCTGCAACAATCAGAGGTGCAATGAAAGCAAACCCTGATAAATTGAGAGTTATTTTGCCTCAAACTATCGGACAACAACCCTCTGACGTTCAAGACCAACTGATTGGTGTTCCGAATATTCTTGAACATCCTGATCGTTCAATGATGACTCTTGCTGATGCGAGCCGTATATGCAACAGAGAAATTATTGATGAGTGTCAGCAGTTAATATGTTTCTTGTCACATACATCAAACACTCTTCATAAAGCAATACAACATGCTGAAGATTCTCATAAGGTTGTTACTGCTTTTTATCTTGACTAGTTAGTTTATTATATATATCTTTTGCAGCTGCTTCTCCCATGGAAAAGCAGCTCATTTGTGTTCTAAGTGCAGCTTGGGCTTCAAATTCTGAACTTATTATACGCCCTACAGCATATAAATTATCATATTTCTCCGAAATTAATGCTTCAATAGGCACAAAATATGTCTTTTTGACAAACTCTAATTTGTCTTTGTTATTTTTATTTGAGTGTATATCAATAGGATAATCTCCGGCAAAAGCAATATTGTCAAACTTTTTTGGATTAATTATATCATCTTTTGTAACAGTGTATTTACATTTAACTCTGTTTGATTCTCTTATCCCAAATGTGTCAGCGATATGAGATATAAATGAATTCTCAAAACCCGTAAAATATTTTTTACAAAAATTTGCCAGTCTGAATATACGCTTTCTTGCCTGAAACAAGGCTCTTGAATATACAAAAGGGTCAAGAATATTGTCTTCATCATCAAGAATTACCCTTGGACAATTAAAAGCAAGGGTTTCAGGCATTGATGGAATTGTAAATACTTGAAAATAAGCGGTATCTTCATATTCAAGGACTTCATCACAAACACCCCGTTGAAATATCGGTCTTAAAGCCCATGCTTTATTTGTATCCCACGTATACGCAGTAGATAGGTGAATTTGTGATGAGGCTCTATCTATAGTTGTAACATTTCTGTCTTGGTCAAATTTTTCAAGCCAATCAGCGAATTTAGTTATGTTAACCCCCGACATCATAAATCTGAGTGTTGGGGTTTGAAATGTTTCTGAATTTTTTTGAAAATTGCAGTTTAATAGTTTAAAAATTTCTCCCTCTGCAGTAGCGTCTACAATATAATTCGTTTCGACATATATCGATAATAATTTATGATTTATATTAGTTTCAAATATGCATGTATTATCGTTATAATTAATACTTATAGGCTGAGAATTAAACAATACATTGCAATTAACACTATTAAGCATATCATCAAGCACAATTTTTAATAATTCAGGGTTAAACCATGCTTCATTACCATCAATATACTTATGTCTCGACGAATACTTATCGGCATAAATCATTAGGTCATTGAAAAAATCGGTATTAATATTTTGCGTATCAGTTTTCATAGATGGTATTACAAGCCCCTGCGTAATAGCACCGCCGAGAGTATCTGTCTTTTCTACAAGAAGGGTACGCAGTCCATTTTTTGATGCAATATAAGCAGCTGCAACACCCGAAGTACCACCGCCAAAAACTATTAAATCATATTTCATAAATTTCCCTTTTAAAAAATTTTATAATATTTTTTTATAAAAAAAAATTTTTTTAAATTTGTTCATAAATTAATTCGATAAGATATATAATGATAAAATTATTATAGATAATATATCTATTAAACATATATCGATAAAATTATTTTAAATATGATTTTAAAAATGATGTATGAGATTGTAAATTAGAATTATCTGATTCGATTTTTCTGTTATAAATAATTTCTTTTGCAGAAAGATTAAGATGCGGATCTTTATAGGGAATAGAACTTCTGGTATTTAATAAACCCAAATCATAATTATTTAAATTGTTTTGAATATTATTTGCCGTCAATGATGCAACAGTACCCATATCAATATTATCAATGTAAGTTTTACCGACAAAAAAACCGAGCTTAATAAGTGCACTTCTGAAAGGGGTTGATTTTGAATATGAAACAAGAATAGAATATTTATTCATTTTATCTTTTATCAGGGATAAAAAATCAATTGTCCACAATGTCGGGTCAATTTGAGGCGAGTATGCATCAAGGAAAACAACATCATAAATTTTATTTAGTTTATTAACAGAAGCTCTTGCATCGTCAACATGAAAGTCAATAGTACATTTGTTGTATTTATTGCTTTTGGAGTTGATTTTATTATTAGAAGATATATAATTATAATATATATTATGTAAAAATCGATTTTTAATATCTTCAGGGTAGTTAATATACCCATCATTTAAAATAGCCTCCTTAAATTGCCGTATAAACGGGCAAAAAAATTCTCTTTCTCCATCTTCTTTTATTTTTAATATGTAATTTAAAAATTCATCTCTTAACTCATAATTATTTAATATTTGCTCAATAATAAATATTTTTAATTCAATACATTCTATATTGTCATAAATGAAAGGTGATAAATATATTAACTCTTTATTTATTTCCAGTGCATCAATATTTATTTTACAATCTGATATTGAATTTAATGCGGCTTTTGTATTATATCCGACCCCGTAGCAAATATCTAAAATATTTATACTACTTTTAATTTGTGACAGTTCTTTTAATCTGCACGGTATTACAAATTTATCGTAAGCTTCTTTAAGAGCACCTGTATTTGAATGTAAAATATCATTTACATTTTTATCAAATAATCCTACAGAATTATCTTCTGTTTTTTTAAATTCTATATTATTTATTATCATTATTTTATCGCTATATGTCTTATAGAATTATAATAAAATATTATTGCTATATATCTATTAGAATTATAATTCAGACATAAAATTTTTAATCTGTTTTTTTATTTTAATAATTTTTTTTAAAAAAATGCAAATAAACAAAAAAAGTTTATATAGAGGGATAAATTTAGCTTTTAATTTTTTTATTATAACCTCGGAGGCGAATATGGAGAGTAATGATATAAAAATAATGCTGGTAGAAGACCATAAGTTATTAAGGGTAGGAATAAAGACTCTTTTTGATGAAACAGATGGTTATATGGTTGTAACCGAAGCAGAGAACGGAAAAGAAGCTGTTATAAACGCTAAAAACTTTGTAATTAATGTAATTTTACTTGATTTAGGACTGCCTGATATGTCAGGATTAACATTGATTTCAAAGCTGCAGGAGATTAAACCGGAGTCTAAAATAATTGTTTTGAGCTCACATAACAATGATGATGAGATAACAAAGTGTTTTTCGCTTGGGGTGTATGCTTACGTAATTAAAGATATTAATACAGAAATGTTATTATACATTGTTAAAAGCGTTAATGAGGGTGCGATGTGGTTTGATCCGAAAATTGTACCAAAATTAAGACTTAAATCAGATAATATTATTCCGCAGAAAAAAACATCAAGGGCCGGTTTTAGGAATACTCATTCAAATTTGACTCAAAGAGAATATGAGGTTCTAAAGCTCGTTGTTGACGGAAAATCTAATTCAGATATTGCAAAAGATTTATGTATAAGTGAGCATACAGCTAAGGCCCACGTTTGCAATATTATTCAAAAACTTGTTGTTGATGACAGAACTCAAGCTGCAGTTAAAGCAATAAAAGAGGGGCTTGTTTAATTATATGATTGATTATTTAAAGTAACAAAATATTAAAAATTATATTAAAACTAACAAAAAATATCTTAATCTGACTTATAATAAATAAAAAATTCGGAGTGATAATGACTGATATTATAAACAAGCAGAGAAAAATTAATATTTCGGAATTGCCTCATGAAGTTCCTGATTTTTCTTCAACATATGAGCCTAAAGAATCAATAATTAAACGTTGGATTATTAACTGGATACTGTCTTCAATATCTAAAAAATCTATTAAAGAAAATGATATATTGCCAAGTAAGTCTGAAATATCAGATTATTTGGGTGTTAGCGTCGGGACGGTACAAAATGCAATCAGATATGTTGAAGATGAAGGTTTTTTGAAATCTAAACAAAAACTCGGAACGATGATTTCAAACATTTCTAATCCGATAAAAGATTCAATTCGGGCAACATCAAAAAGAGAAAAAGCAGTTTTTGCAATAAAAAAAGTTATTTTGCAAAAGGGATATAAAATAGGTAAACCGATTGCTTCTACAAGAAAAATGTCAGAGTATATCGGAATTTCACAAAATACTACAAGACTTGCTTATGAATATTTGTGCTCAACAGGTATATTAGAATCTCTTCAAACAAGAGGCAAAGACTCAAATTGGTATTTGAAAAGTATTCCTGTCCTTAATGCAAACGAGATTAAAAATTTTGATCACATGAATGCAGATACAATTGTTGTAAAACTCATCGATGATTTAAAATCGTACTTAGCTGATAATTGTAAAATTGGCGACAAAATTCCATCTCATGATAATTTATCAAAATATTTTAATGTAAGCATTAAAACTATTCATGATTCACTTCAGCAATTAAATAAAGAAGGAATTGTTATATCAAGACGTGGCAAGTACGGTACCATACTTGCTCAAGACCCTATGAACCCTGCGTTTGAACCATTAAAAGAAAATTCAATTTTCGCTCATGCACAAGATGCTGCTTTTTACAGCTATCAAAAAATTGAATCTCAACTCATTAAATACATAAACGATAATTTTTCATCTGGTGATAAACTTCCTTCTATGTCCCAATTATCAAAAATGTTTGATGTTAGTACAAATACAATAAGAAAAGCATTAATTTCGTTAGAACAAGACGGTATTGTTACATTCTCAAGAGGTCGGTTTGGCGGTACTTTTCTTATTGAAAAGCCTAATAATATTGATATTCAGAAGTTTCAATGGCTGTCTATCAATCCGGAGTATATATAATATGATTTAAAATTAAAAAAACAATTACTTTAATTATTTTTTACATAACTCAAATTATTACGATAATTGAATTGTAAAAAAAAATAGTAAATACAAGAATGCAAGAACTTAAAAAAAATGTTACAATTAAATAGTAATTCGTCGTTAGACATTTCATAAATGTACTAGAAAATTAAGGAGGCTCCTATGTCAAACACTGCAACACAAACAACTACAAATAAGTTAATTAATTCAAAGTTTACCGAAGAATTTGAAAAATATCTTAAAAAACAATCATTAAAAGCTACTTTTAACGGTTGTGATATTGAAACTTTCAGTTGGTATAAAAAAATGTTAGGCATAGGTTGTTAGATTTATATAAAAGCAGTTTGAAAAGAACCTCCGCGTTGGAGGTTCTTTTTTGATTAAATAAAGTTAATTTGCTAATATATGTATATGAAAAGATTTGTTTTAATAATTTTATTTATATTTTTTATGATAAATCTTCCTTCAATTGCACAGGAAGAAATATTAATTATATTTGATGCATCAGTTAGCATGCTCGATATTTTTGACGGAAGCCCAAAATATATTAGTGCAATAAAACAAGCTAAATCAGTATTAAACAAATTACCTCAAAACTCAAAAATAGGGCTTAGAACTATCGGTGTTTCTATTGACAATGCATTATTATCACTATTGCAAAACCCAAATGAACTTTGCAAATCAACAACATTGCAAGTGCCTATTTCACAAAACTCCGTATCAAAAATAAATTCAAGCCTTGATGAAATTTTTCCCCTTGGTACAACTCCTTTAGAATATACTCTTTCTTTGGCTGTTAACAGAGATTTTTCCGAGGGGAATTATATTCAAAAGCATATAATTCTCATAACTGACGGTGCTGACAGCTGCAATGGCAATCCATGCAGATATATAAGAGAACTTATGTCAACAAGAAATGATATAAAAATTGATATTATTGCTATTGGTGTTAATGCTGATGATTTTAAGCAACTAAACTGTATTTCAAGCTCAACTTCAGGAACCTTATTTAACGTAAAAAATAACAAAGAAATGAATATGGCTTTCAATAAGTCTTTAAAACCAACATTTAATACTACCACTAATTTTATAGAAACAGGTATTAAGTATAAAAATTATACTTTTCAGTTTTATGATTGATGTGATAAACTTTAATTAATGAAAAAATATATTTTACTATTTATTATATTGACCTTTATTTGCCAAGGTATATTGTCAAAATCATATACTTTAAATAATTATTCATATCAAGAGGTAAATTCATCCCAAAATAATATAAATATATCATCTTCATCAGATGAAGAAGTTCTGTTTATTATGGATTTTTCAGGAAGTATGCAAAAGAAATTAGGCTATACCCCAAAAATATATTTGGCCATTGATGCATTGCGAGACATCATGTCTGAAGTAGGTGCTTCAACAAAAATAGGCTTAAGAATATTTGGAGTTACTGATAAACGAGCAGTTGAAAGAGTGGGAAATAAATTAATTCTTAATGAAAAAGTACTTTGTACTGCTTCTTCTCTTGTTATGCCTATTGCAAGATACAATTCTTCAAATATATCCAATAAATTATCAAAATATAGCCCTAAAGGGGCAACACCCATTGGATACTCTCTACGTCAGGCAGTTCAAAATGATTTTAGTCCTAATGCTCCTTTAAAGCATATTATATTGATTTCAGATGGGGTTGAAAATTGCGGTGATGACCCTTGTTTATTTATAAGAAACTTAATGCAGCTTAGAGATGATTATAAAATTGACGTTATCGGTATTACTGTTGATGAAAATGCTTTTTCTCAGTTAAAATGTATAGCAAATGCTGCTAAAGGAAATTACTATTCAGTTAATTCTCCTTCTGATTTTAAAGTTAAATTTAAAGAGGCACTTAATTCAACTCATAATATTAAACCTAATTTTACTATGCCTCAAGTTAAAATGCCTGAAGAAAAACAAATCATCGACGATACTAAATATAAAAATTATACTTTTGAATTTTTTAATTAATCTACAATTGGTTAATGACTTTAAACAAAATTTTTGATAGTATATTCATATAATTACGAGTGTTTTATGAAAAAGTTAATTTTATTATTTATATTTTTAGGTGTAATTTGTTCCGCAAAGGTTATTGCAGATACAAATTTTACGTATTCAACTCCGGATAATTACAAATTTACACCAAGTGATGATTCGGATTCAAAAGAAAAAATTTTATTTATAGTTGATTTTTCAAATAGTATGAATGAAAGACTGGGATATAAAACAAAGCTTGATGTTGCACTTTCTACAATGAAAGATACTTTGCAAATGATTCCCAATAATGCAGAAGTCGGTCTTCGAGTATACGGACATAAGACCGGTTTTACACCCAAGCAAAGTTGTACGGCTTCCCAGCTCGTTGCACCTATTCAACCTAATAATTCAGTTAATATTTATTCTCGTTTGAGTTCAATAGATGCTGTCGGTTGGACCCCAATTACATACTCTTTAAAACAAGCTGTTTTCTTTGATTTCGGTAATTATACAGCAAAGAAAAGAATTATTTTGATTTCTGACGGCGGAGAAAATTGTGACGAAAGTCCTTGCGATTTCGTTATTGAGTTAATGAAATACAGAGATGATATCAGAATTGATGTTATTGCACTTGCCGTTGGTGATCAGGATGCTAATAATCAATTAAAATGTGTAGCTTTAGTTACTTCGGGGAAATTTTATAACGCAAATACAGCGAATGAACTTAAAAATAGTCTGCAAGATTCGCTTAATTTGCAAAAAGAAGTTCAAGGGAAAATTATTAATAAATAAAAAGACGGTATAATTACCGTCTTTTTATTTATTAATATCTTATCTTATTGGTATAAAGGAGCAAGTTTTGCTTCTTGTTGAGGTATAACACCCTCTTCAATAGGAAGATATACCCTGTAATCAATAACAGGGAAGCAATTATCTATCGCTTCAATCTTTTTAAGTTCTTCATCATTTATATTACCTGATTCAATCATGTCCGCAATTTGTTCAAATCTTTTAACGTGCTCTTGAAATCTTTCTGTTGCGTAATCTTTAGCTTGCCATGTTGTAATTAAAAATGGCCAATCTGAACTTTGTAATAAAAGATTTTCTCTTGCTAATTGATTTAAAGCTCTGTGTAATAGCTTATTTTCAGGAATTTTTTCATAATTTTTAACTATATCAATAATACGTTTTTCGCATCCGTGAATAATCGGCCACATCCATTCCGTCAAATGATTCATCCATACGTAGAAATGACCGCCTTGTCCCCAAGAACTTTCAGGAATTTGAATTGTATCAACAGGCGGATGTTTTTCCAAGTATTCGCCGGCGGTGCATCTTTCAATTTCAGGCAAGAAATTATTTAATTTTCTGATTACCTGTTTAATAAATTCTACACCCTCAAACCACCAGTGTCCGTACAATTCTGTATCAAATGATACCATAATCAAGCCTTCTTTATTTTTAGCTTTTTTGTAGTCATTTAATAAGTGATATATAAGAGTTGTGTAGTGGTCTGAATTTGAGTTTACTTGGTTTAATGCCAAAACAGGGTCATAAAGCATTTTGTCGCCCAAATCTGTTTTTGGTGATGTAATTCTCCAGTAATTCATACCTGATTTATCATCTTTTTTATGGAATTCACGATAAACTCCGTCTCCCGGATAACCGTCAGCAGCCGACCAAACCTGAAAACCTGCTCTGTCATTTCTGCCCATAACAGCAACTTGTGCATCAGGCAACCAATATGCAGAATATGTATCATATCCCGTTGCTTCACGTTTTGGCAGCGGAATATATTCAATATTTCCGTATATACCTACTACTCTTCTTTCTCCTACTGAATTTCCACCTTCAATTACGTGCGATTCAGTGAAGAAATATTCAATATCGTTATTCTGAAGAGTAACTTCAATAGCAGGACGCCATTTCTTTTGTCCGTCTTTACCTGTAAATTCATACCCTTGTCTGTATGCACATTCCGGAAGCCAGCATCCTTTAGCTTTTTTACCGAACAAGCGTTTTGTCGTATCCTGTCCGACTTTAAATTGTGCATTTAAGTTCGAATCTGTTGCTAATAACGGTGAAAAACCGTGAGTTGCACCTGATGTTGTTATTTCTATACAACCTAAATCTTGATACTTTTTAAAAGCACCAACTAAATCTTTATTATATTTATTTACAAAGCTGTCTTTTATATGGTTATACCAGTCAAAATAATATTTTGCCAAGTATTTTAAGTGTTGTGAATGAGGAACATTCGGATCCGGATATCTGTCTAAATCTTCAGAAACAGACTTTATTCTTGAGTCTAAATACTCTACAAACCCGTTTTTAAGATGTTCATCATTTAACTGTTCTGCCAAAATCGGAGTTATACCGACTGTTAATTTTGCTTTAATTCCTTCTTCTTCATACAATTCCGAAATTGCATTCAACAACGGAACGTATGTTTCCGACATACATTCATACAAATTTTCTTCCCCGAACGGCCACATACCTGCCATTCTGTAATATGGAAGATGTGAGTGTAACATAAATACAAATGAACCTAATGACATAATGTCCTCCGACCTTTTTATGTAAATACTCTCTATTTATAACACAATTTAAAAAAAAATATAACCCTATAGTATTAATTCTAAAGTATTGTTTACAAAAATTATGAAACTAACAAATTATTATTTTAGAATTTTTAATTACAATATGATAATTTCTAATATTAATTTAATTTCATACACTGGTTTTAAAACTAATAATTACAAAAAAAATAATAATATTAGTGCTGATACATTTGTACGCACTACATCGTTTGGTAATACATCTAAAAATCAATCGTTTGAAGAATTTAAAAAATGGGCGGAAGAAACAAACTTTATTGATAATGTTGAAGAAATTGTTGATTCGACCGGTGAGTACCTTGGTTCTGGATTTGAAGGTACTACATACGGTATCCCCGGTACTGATAAATGGGTTGTAAAAGAGGATAAGCGTTCCGCTATTTCGTTCTATAAAACGGAAAAACCTCAAATTGTCGAAATCAAGGATAAAGCTCCTTCTCTTAATATTGGTCAAATGATTGCCTATATTAAAAAACCGGTTTCCAAAAATGCAACAAGAACTCTATACATATTAAAAAGACAAAAAGGCTATTCTTTTGGCGTTCCTTATGATATTAGGACAACAGTCTCTAAAGAAAATATTGATATGCATATCAGTTCCTTAAAAAAAATGTCTTCGCTTCCTTTAGAAGCATATTCTGATATGATTGATGACGTTATAACCGCAAACAATGCAGGTTTTAAATTTGATTACTATAATCCAAATAATATTTTGATTGATGAAGATAATAAAAAAATTGGTTTTGTTGATGTCACGGAAGAAGATATTTATCCGCTTAAAAACCAATTACCCGATATTCTTTATTGTATGTTAGACGGTGAATTTGCAATTAATTTTAACAGGGCTGTTAATTCAATCGGAAGAAAATTTGAAGCACAAAGATATTCAAATGAAATTTTTTCAAAATTTATAATGGCTTTAGAAAAAAAAGGTATTAAATTAGATAAATCATTAAATCTTCAAATACTTCTAAGTACTTTATAATATTGAATATTTGTGTAATAATATAATAAGTACATTGAAAATTAAATATGGGGACGTTTTGGATTTGACGGGTGGATCGGTGTATTCAAGCTGCGGGTCCGAGAGCTGTGCTCGGTTATCAACGGGCAAACTAAAATAAACGCTACAAACAACGTAGTAAAAGCTGATTTTTCAAGAGCTGCTGCTCTTGCTGCATAAGTGCAGTTCAGCCGTTATATTAGACCAGCTTGCCGTTTAATATAGCGTCAATATGCAAGCTGCAGCTTCGTGACGGAAGTAGCGGAGTTAAGTTTTACTTCCAAACTGCGTATCAGTATAATCTGCTATGGTATTTTTTTAGGATTGGTTCGTGCCGTAATTTTACCTAAATTAACAGGCCTACGCTCGTAGAGGCTGGTTTATATCCCATTCCGGACGAGAGTTCGAATCTCTCCGTCTCCATTAATAAACTAAATTATTATGTTCGGCAAAGAGATTTCGAACTGATTATTTGCTCTCGTTGTCGCAAATAATTGAGTTCTGCTCTCTCGAGTATCCTGACTCGTACGGCTCGCATTCCTCGCCTACGATTCAAGTGAAATTAAAAATTAACTATGAAAAATATCGCACTTATATTAGCTTCAGGTACGGGCTCTCGTATGGGCCTAAATATTCCAAAACAATTCTATAAAATCCTAGGAAAAACTGTTTTGGAATACTCTGTTTCGGCATTTCAAAATCACAAAGATATTGATGAAATTATTGTTGTTTCCAATCCTGATTTTATTGATTTAACAACTTCTATTGTTGATAAAAATGTTTTTACAAAAGTTTCGAATATTATAAAAGGCGGAAAAACCCGTCAAGAAAGCTCTTACATCGGGGTTCACAAGATTGACAATGAAAATGCAAATGTTCTTATTCACGATGCAGTAAGACCTTTTGTAAGTAACAAAATTATTTCTGATTGCGTTAATGCTCTTGATAAATATTCTGCCGTTAATACAACTGTTGAAACAACTGATACTATTATAGAGATAAATGATGATAATCTTATTAAAAGTGTACCTCAACGTAAATATTTAAGAAGATGTCAGACTCCTCAATGTTTTAAAGTCAATTTAATAAAAAAAGCTCATAATCTTGCTTTAGAAAATGGGTTTAATTCAGCTACTGATGATTGCTCTCTTATTTTAAAATATAATCTGGCTGATATTTTTGTTATTAACGGTTCAGAAAATAACATTAAAATTACATACCCTGCAGATATTATTACAGCTGAAAATATTCTTAAGTCTTTATAAATAAAACTTAACATTAAGCATTTTTTTCTAAAGTTATTTTTATAAATGTCGATACTCATTATATGTAACTATATATAAGGAGTTTTATATGAGTTTCGAAAAAGAAAAAAAAGTTGTTCTTAATAATATTTCAGAAATTATTGACGAAGAAAAAGATTTAGATATCAATCTGTTTCCTTTTATGATGTTTGATGTTGAGGTTATGTCCGGCAACGGTTTATCGGGGAACGGACTATCAGGAAACGGAATAAGCGGAAACGGATTAAATCTATAAAAAAAGAGCACAAAAGCTCTTTTTTTTTATAAGCAAAATAAATATTCTTGTGAAAATGGTGGGTGGTACCGGACTGTCTTGACCTGTTCGCATTAAACGGGTCTTCCGGCAAGGCTCATCGCCTTGACCGTCCGCCCTCTGCTCACAGGTAGCTCGAACCTAAAAAGCTCCGCTTTGTGGTTCTCGTCCGTATAAAATCATATTATGTATCTTTTGAAAATGGTGGGCGGTACTGGACTCGAACCAGCGACCACCACAATGTCAATGTGATACGCTACCAACTGCGCCAACCGCCCATTTGTTTTATGATTATAGATTAACATAAATATTTAATTTTTTATATTTATTTTTATAATGTATTAAACAATTTTTCTATTACACTTAAATCTTTTTGCATTGAATCACACTTTACACCGGCTTTTATTAAGGCCTGTATTAAATCAGTTAAAGCATAAGTAAATGTCGAACTGCCATCACCGCCTGTTTTATGTGACATTTCATGCAACCACGTTGCTAATAGGTCATAAAAATCACCTTTATTTAAATAGGTTCTGTCTATCCAATGACCCATATACTTTCTGCCAAAATTTGAAGTATCGATTATTGCCTCTCCAAGAGTATTTGTACTTATTTCAGAGTTGCTATCAAATATATATCGTGGCATATTTATATCTGCATCTAATATTAAGCCCAAAATATCAAGATCTGATTTTAATTCTTTCCTTTCTTCACTTTCTTCAGGCAGCATTTCTTTTATGATTTTACCAAAAAGTAATTTTTTATCATTATCCCAAATAATATTATCAAGATATTCAAATAAATCTTTTGTAAATTGTTGAGGATCATCAATTATTTTACTGCCGTATTTTTTTACAAACTCTGAATTTGTGTCATGTTTAATAATATATCCTGCTATTCTCATTCTTGTTGTGTAATCATCTACAAGCAAATTACCGTCAGTATACTTATCCTTTAATTCTGTATATAAAGACAATGACTTATTTGTGTACGCCTCTTTGATAGATTCTTGAATAACCCTTGCCGCCTCATCAAGTAATTTAATTTTTTTAATTTCAACATCTGTCGGTTTTAATGGCTTATGTGCGGATGATTTATCTTTTATTTCACTTACTGTTGGCATTCCAACCATATTTAATGACAAGCCTGATGAAATCACTTTATAGCCCATATTTTTTACATAATCAATTATTGCATTATTAGAAAAACAATCGGTTATACAATATTTTTCATTTTCAAAATTTATACCAATTCTTCTGGCGTTTGCCTCTTTACATAGACCATTTATAAAATAATCTATTGCCCTTTTATTATCATTTCGTGATGAGGTCCAAAAATCTTTTGTCAATAAAATAGCATCAATCAAATCGCTATCAGACATATCTTTAGCAAAATATCTTGTTAAATCAAAGATATCATCACCTGTATAATAAATTCTGTCACGTCCTTTAGAAAAATCTTTTTTAGTTAAATCATAAAATTTTTGTGCATCAGGTTTTCTTTTAAATATTAAAGTTAACCCTTCAAGTCCGTTATCCCATTTGTTGTCAGCACCATACTCAAATCTTTGTGTCATATATAAATTGCCGGACTGTCTGGGGTATAATATTTTAAAACCAAAGTCTTTGCTGTCATAATTAAGATTTTGATAATCCCCATTGTTTGAACTGTTAAAATAATTTAATGATTTTATAAGTGATTCCGTAAATTTTCTGTCATTTGTTTCAAATTCAATATAATTACCATCAATACATTCAGACGTTTTTTCCAACATTCTCCTTATTGAGCCGTCTTTTTGATTAAATGTTAATTTCCAGTCTGCACTACTGAATTTTATATTTTCAACCTTATCTTGTCCCAGTAAACTTGCAACAACAAGCCTTGACCCTTCTCCGAAACCGCCGGCATTATATGGACTTTCTTCTGATTTATTACCTGATCCAAGTTCTAATAACTCTTTACAGTCAAATAATGCACTACCTGTAATCTTGACTCTGTATTTTTCACCATCCCTAATAATACTGAAACCTACTCCGTCCAAAGTATGATTATTTGCATCATAAAAATTTTGCAGTATATCTCTTGATATTTTTTCATTACTCCAATTTGTACGTTTTCCGTATTTAACGCTCATTCCTATTGGAATAAATTGTCCTAAATTAAGGTCAGATGAATTAATATTGTCTATTGAAGCTTTTTTAAATTCTTCATCACTATGTTTCTGAGTTGATAAAGGAATATTTATTTCTCCAAATTTGTTTAGTTGATTAATCAGATTATTAATATAATTATCCTCCGTCTTTGGAGTAACTTTATCAGATAAATCTTTAAAGGGAAAATCTTTTGAAATAATACTGTACTCATCAGTTTTTAATACTGGAGGAGTAAGCGGATCATAAGGCAAATTACTGTCATTTATAATATTTTTATAATAAATAGATTTTTCATCTTCACTTCTACCCGCATTTTTTCCAAATTGATATGTTCCAACCCCGCCTGCAAGCATTGCAACAATCTTTGCAACTTTATTATCTAATTTCGCAACTTTTTCTGTTTGGGTTGCAACACTTTTACCTGTTTCTTCCAGTGCTTTTGAAATTTTTTCAGCATTTTTGCCGGCTCTTTCTACTTGCAATGATAAAGTTTCAATTTTATTATTTAAATACTTGATATTCTTTGATGATAATTTATATGTAATTAATGCTGTCAACGGAATTGCAGCTAATGGAATTACTACAGGGGCAATTTTTTTTGCGGTATTAATTATTTTCTCTTTTTTAGTAAGCTCAGGAGAAGTAACTTTTTTAATATCTTCATTTTTCTGTTCATCTTTTACAACCTTAACAGAACTACCGGTGTATGGTTGCACAGAAAAATCAGAGAATACACTATTTACCATAAATTATATACTCCTTTACTTTATTAATTTAATTTCAATAAATAAAAACATATTTAATAATTGTCTTAAATATAAATAATATTAAATATTCTTAATAAATTAATAAAATTATATATTGTATTTTTATTATAATAATGGCTATAATATATAAGGAGTAATTATGCTTTTAGGAGTAAATATAGATCACATAGCAACCTTGCGAAATGCACGAGGTGAATCAGAACCTTCAGTAATTGAAGCTGCAAAAATTTGCCTTGATGCTGGAGCAAATTGTATTACCGCACATCTTCGTGAAGATAGGCGTCATATATGTGATTATGACATTTTTTCATTAAAAAATGATTTAAAATGTAAACTAAACATGGAAATGGCTGCCACTTATGAAATGCAAAAAATTGCATTAGAAGTATTGCCCTACGCTTGTTGTATAGTTCCTGAAAACAGACAAGAAGTTACGACTGAAGGCGGTCTTGATGTTGTTTCCCAAAAAGATAAATTGGCTGCATTTGTCAAACCGTTATTGGATGCGGGTATAAAAGTCAGTATGTTTATTGATCCTGATAAAAAACAGATTACTGCATCTTCCGATATTGGAGTTGAATATGTTGAATTACATACCGGTTCCTATTCGAGAGCTTTCGGTAAAAAGAATGAAGATGAAGAATTTTCTTACCTAAAACAGGCTGCTTCTTTGGCTCATATATTAGGACTTACAGTTAATGCCGGACATGGGCTTAATTACTCAAATGTTCACAGAATGAATGAAATTCAAGGTATTAATGAGCTTAATATTGGTCACAGTATAATTTCCAGAGCTGTTTTTGTCGGTCTCGACAATGCCGTAAAAGAAATTTTAAATATTATTAACAAAAGTTAACAAATTAATCAATTTAGTCAAAAAAAAATATTCAATTGTTTTATATATTTACATTGTATTCAAGAAGTGAGGTTAATATATGGCAAATGTATTTAATGATATGGTATACACAGCAGCTCCAACAGTAGCTCCCTCATCTGCTCCTACAAGTGTTAAAGTTGCATCTGATGCACCAACTCCGGCGGCAGAAGTAAAACCTGACACTGTTGAATTATCATCAGCAAAAAAGGAAAAGAAAGGTCCTATTAAATCTTTAAAGAGTTTTGTTGCAAATGTTAAAAAATTCTTTGCATCGGCAGGGGCATATACAAAAGGAGCAATTAAAGGTGTTGGAACAGGTGCTGTTGCCGGTTCTTTAGTATATACAGCCGGTAAAATTATTAATAAATTCAGCAAATCATCAAAGAATATTCCAAGTGCAATAATTGGTGGTATTGTCGCAGTAGGGGCTTTAGCTATTAACCTTTGGAATGCTTCATTAAATGCAACTCAAAGAAATTCTGAAATTGATTTGAGATATGAAGGATTAAATAATAAAAAATAATTACTTTTATGTTAATTAATAAAAAACAGACCTTGAATATAAGGTCTGTTTTATTTTTTTTATATTATGCTATAATAACACTCGTAATTGTTATTAATGGAGGTAATATGAACAGAATTGAATTATTTAAAAGAGCATTGGAAGAAAAAAGAGCAGTAAAAGTTATATCAGGTATTGATAACTTTAACACGGATATAGTAAAAAATGTTGTTAATGCAGCACAAATGGGCGGGGCAAGTGCAGTTGATATTTGTTTTAACGAAGAAATTATTTCAATGGTTAAAGAAATGACAAATTTACCGGTTTTCGTATCTTCAATCGTTCCTGAAGAATTAAACAGAGCTGTAGAACTTGGTGCCGACGCTATTGAAGTCGGTAATTTTGATGCACTTTATAAAAAAGGTCAAAGAGTTGGTGCGGATGAAGTTTTAAATATTGTTAAAGAAACATTGAACTTATTAAACGGAAAAGAAACATTTATTTGTGTTACAGTTCCCGGGCACATTGATATTGCGGAACAAATTTCTTTGGCTGTTAAACTTGAAGAAATGGGCATTGATTTAATTCAAACCGAAGGTGCCGCTACTGTTAATGCTTCTGCTTCAGGTGCAAGAGGATTGCTTCAAACGGCTGAAGTTTCAATCGCTAATACAATGGAACTTGTTAGAAATGTTTCAATTCCTGTTATGACAGCATCAGGAATTACAACAACTACTGCTCCTTTAGCTTTTGCTTCAGGTGCTAGTGCAATTGGTGTCGGTTCTTGTGTAAATAAATTAAATTCTACAATTGCTATGGTCGCTGTTGTTAAATCTCTTGTTGAAGCTGCTTCAAAGAAATCTTCAAGAGAATTTATTAACGCATAAGTTTATTTTAAAGGAGCGAATAACTCGCTCCTTTATTTTTTAGGGAGTGTTACTTGGAGTTATTAAAATATAAACTCTTATCTTTTTATGAATTAACTGTTAATTTAGATAGACTTTCAAGGTTTAAATTACCTGATGAGTCTTTTATAAGAGTTTTTCACGGTATTATTTTAAAATATTTAATTTCACCTAAATATTCAAAATCAGAAATAGAAATGCTTGAACCTAAATATATTTCTGATATTGTAAAAACTATTTGGAATGCGTCTGTTAAAGCTTCTTGTCCTTGTAAAAATATTAAAACAGAAAAAAACGTATTAAAAGAACTAATAAATTCAACATTTAAAAATATTGATAAAAGAACTCAAACATACATTGACACGAAATTAGATATTAAACCTATATTACTTAAACTAAATTACAATGATTGTTGTTTTAATCTAAGATTTCTAATAAAGGCATATACCTCAAATGAAGATTATGAAAATTTAAGAAAAAAGTTTTCGCTAAAATTACCGATTAAAAAACTTTTAATAGTTGAGGGAGTTACAGAAGAAATACTTTTACCAGTGTTTGCAAAAAAATTAAACAAAGATTTTGATAAAGAGGGGGTATTTATACTTGGTGCAGGCGGAAAAAGTAAAAGTCCGACTATTTATATGAAAATTAAAGATAAACTTAAAATTCCTGTTATATTTCTTTTTGACGCTGATGCTCAAGAAGTTTATAAAGTTCTAAAAAAATATATTTTAAAAAAAGACTCTATAATTATGATAAATAACGGAGAATTTGAAGATATTCTGTCACAGAACCTTATTAAACGTTCACTTAACAAAGAATACTTGCCGGCAACTCCTATTTCAATTTCTGAATTAAGAAAAAATAAAAAAATGTGCATAAATATTGAAGAATTTTATAAAATACGAAAACTGGGCGAATTTAAAAAATCAAAACTGTCTAAAATTATTGCTAAAAATGTTAAATATAATTCTGATATTACTTCTGAAATAAAAAATATCGTGTATAATATAATAGAATAAAGATTTATAATTAAGGAGAATTTATGAAGAAGAGTTTAATTTGTTTGCTCCTACTTTCATTTATGTTTTGTATAGAAAATAAAGCATTTTCTGAAGAAGATCAACAAAAAACAGTTTCTGATGTACAAGAAGTGAAAGCTCAAGAACCGGAATTAAATGTTGTTAGCGAATCAGGGAATATACAAATTCTTAAACAAGATGATAAATATGCTGTTTACAATAAAGAAACTAAATCTTACATTTTAAAACCTATTGTTGATGAAATTTATTTATTTGATGAGTCCAAACCTAATTTATACAAAATTATTATTAGCGGAAAAATCGGTTTTATTAACATTGATAATGATACAAAGGTACTAACTCAGTTTTCCGATATTACTTTATTAGACGAATTTTTAAAATTCAAAAAAGAAAACAAATACGGTTTAATGTCATTAAATTCTGATGTAATTATACCTGCGGATTATGACAAAATTAATATTATTAATCAAGACGGTATTAAAACTATTGCTGCAAAAGCAGGTAACAAATACAAAATGTTTACAATTGATGGTAAAGAAATTGCAGAAGAAGACTTATATTCCGTAAATATTACTGATAGTGATTATTCTGATTTAATTAAAGATTTAAAGCAAGAAATTAAAGATTATCTTATAGCAAAAAAACTTGAGCAAAGGAATGAAGATGGTAATTTAATTGCTAATAATGTAAAAACGGCACAAGTTGAAAAAAATGTACACGAAGCTGTTGCAAAAACATATGTTGATGATACTCCCGCAGAAACTTCAGAGGTAAGCTACGGAAATTTACAGTTTTTTGCACTTAAAAAGAACGATAAAATAGGTTTAACAAACATATTTGGAGAAGAAATTGCCCCAATGATATTTGATAAAATTGATATTGATACACCTTGCAAGCACTTTAAAGAGCCTATAGTTATCGGTAAAAATGATAATAAAACATCAATATACAATCTTGACGGCAAAGAGCTTGCAAATATGAGCAATAATGTTGCAAACGTATTTTGGCACAGAAAAACATATACATACACTCAAGTTTCTGACAGAATTTGGGATGTAAAAGTAAAAAATAAGAAGATTGGCAAACTTGTAAAACTTGATGGTGTTGACAAATATAAGTTTAAGAAAACAGGTTTTTCTATATTTAGCATGCATAAAGTAAATGAACTTTTTATTAATTTATTAAGTGTATAAAATAAAAATATATTAAAAAGAAGTTACTAAATAATTTAGTAACTTCTTTTTAATATATTAGCAAAATTTATTTTTAGGAGTTTTTTTATAAACGATATAAAATTTTCTGCATATAGAAAGGGACAATAATGATACAAAAAATCGGTGCAGGCGTAGTAAGTCAATTACCCAGATTTACTCAAGTACAGGAAAGACCTGCAGTAAAATCAAATGTTACAACACCATCATTTTCATCAAATTATACTGCAACATCACTGGTAAATGCTTATCAGGCATATCATGGTATTAACCTTGCTAAAACAGTAAGTTTTGGACAAAGTTTAACAAGTGTTTTACAACAATTAAACACATCAATGGTTACATGCCGTGACATGAGAAAAGGCAAAGAAGGTGAAGTTGTCGGCTCTAAAATTGATGTATCAGAATTAATCGGAAGATACTATGATGACTTACCTCAATTAGAAGATGCTATTAAAACAAACGTAGTTGTATCAAAAGATAAAGATACAATAACTGAAGCAAGAACCCAATTAAAACGTAACTATAACGGTTTATTATATGAAATGTCAGTAAGACAACCGAGAAATTCATTTGAAATAGCTGATAGAACATCACAATTACAACAAAATATACAAATAACACAAGGTAAAAAACCTGAAGAAAAAGCTTACGTATTAAATACCAAAGGCAAATTAATGGCTGTAGTTGAAGATAATGATAATGTAATGCTTACAAATGCAGGTTCATTCTCTAAACACTTGGATGAACCGGGAGCAAGACTCATTGTTAATGCAACTCAAAAATCAAATAAATTTACCCCATTTACTCCCGAACCGCAAAGTGTAAAATTAAGAACAGAACAACCATCTATCGGTAAAGGTACTGAAATTGTTATTGGTATGGAAGACGGACGTTTTGTTCCTGAAATAATTGACAGTATTAACGAATTTATAAAAAAGGTTAATGACGGAGAAATCGTTCTTGATCAATTCCACGCAAGAGCTAATGCACAAAGTACACAATTATCAATGTTAGCTGGCGGTTTTGGTTCCAGAGCAGAATATACAAATGCATCCTCTGACGGAATTTTCCATTCAAAAGACGGCGGTGCTCAATCAACAAAAGGTGTATTTAGAACCGCTACAGGTTTAACGCCTATGGAAACAACATTTATTACTCTTCATAATGCCGGTCTGCTTGATTGTTCAAAAGGAAAATTAAAAATAGGAGATAACATTAAGTTCTATCTTAACTCATCAGGCGTAAATAAAGGTAACGGCGGATTTACTGTTGACTTATATGACAAAATGGAACGTGAAGGAAGAAAAAGTTTAACATTATTCCCGAATGATTCAATGTCAAGAATGACTGAAGCAACAGGCAAAATGTTTGATATTATGAACTCAGGCAAAGCTGCTATAGCTATGATTGCAAAAGAAGTTAAAGCTGATGATGCAAAAGGCAACTTTGGTATTATGAAACTTGGTAAAGATAATGAAATTTTGGAATTTGCCGAAAAGCCGAAAGAAATTCCGGAAGGATACGCGAAAAACGGTAAATGCTTAACAAATACTTTCCAATTCTCAGTTTCTAAAGAAGCATTTAAAGCGTTATCACTTGTAGAACAACACTTCCCGGCTGCTAAAGGTAAAGAACCAAAAGACTGGTCAGGCACATTTGTTCCGATATTAATGGCATTAACTCAATTAGATAATGCAAATGATATTAATGAATACATAACAAAAGCAATTAACGTTAAGAAGAAAAAGGGTGAAGCTTGGGATATAGTTAATATTCCGGCAGGCGTTATTGCTGAAGCAAAAGCTGTTCTTGGTGACCAAAAGATATATGCCGTTCCTACAGATGAACCTTGGGCAGATTGCGGTACTTTAAATCAGCTTTATCATACTACAATGGAAATTGCAAGCGGTGCATTCCCGTTAGAAGATTTTGAAAGAAAACATGTTCTTGATTCAATTAATACTCAAACAGGTTTAATAGCTTCAACACCTGAACAAAAAGCCGAAATTGAATCTAAATACGATATTAACGGTCAAGTAATGGTTGTACCCAGAGCTAAAAAAGTATCTCAAAGCATTGTTGATAAATATATCAAAAAAGGGTTAATTACTGTTAACCAACCCAAATAATTAGGAATGTAAAAGAGAAAGAGGAGGTTTGTAAACCTCCTCTTTTTATTTTATAAATTGCCTTTTTCCTTTAACAAAATCATCAACTATATCACCGTTACCATATAATTTATATTTATATATAGTAAGTCCATCAAGACCGACAGGCCCGCGAGCATGCGTTTTATTTGCGGATATACCTACCTCTGCACCAAAACCGTATCTGTAACCATCGGCAAATCGCGTTGAAATATTTAAATATACACCTGCAGAATCAACATAGGTCATAAATTTTTCGGCATTTTCTTTATTTTCCGTAATTATACAATCCGTATGTCCTGAGCCGTATGTATTAATATGAGTTATTGCAGCATCTAAATTATCAACTATCTTTATGGAAAGAGATTTTTCTCCGTATTCCTTATGCCATTCATTCGGCTTCATAGTGTATTGAACACCGTTCTCTTTTAACTTATTTTCTAAAAGCGGCAAAAAGCTATCTTTTATTTTTGAATTAATAAGCACTGTTTCAACAGCATTACAAGCACTCGGATATTGGCATTTCGCATCGATAATAACATTTAATGCCTTTTCATAATCTGCAAATTCATCTGCATATATATGACAAACCCCGTCAGCATGCCCCAAAACCGGAATTTTTGTATTTGATTTAATATATTTAACAAGATTATTAGAGCCTCTTGGTATAATTAAGTCGATATATTTATCCGCTCCAAGCATTTCTTTTACGTCATCTCTGGTATGTATTAAATTAACTATACTTTTGGGGAAATTGTCTATTTCACTTAGTGCATTTATTATAATCTCAAAAAAAGTTTGATTAGTGTTTTCTGCTTCACTGCCGCCTTTTAAAATTATTGCATTTGCTGATTTTATTGCCAATGCAGAAATTTGAGTAATTACATCAGGTCTTGCTTCAAAAATAACCCCGATAACTCCGATAGGACATGTTACTTTTTTTAGAGTTATACCATCTGCAATATCTTTTTCCCATAAAATTTGATTAACAGGGTCATTTAATTTTACAATATCTCTAACTCCTTGAATCATATCTTTAATTTTATTTTCATCAAGTTTTAAACGATTATACATTGACGATGAAATATCTTTTGCATTATTTAAATCAATTTTATTAGCATCAAATATTTTATTTATATTTTCCTCAAGAGAATCAGCAATTTTGTTTAAAGCTGTATTTTTAACCTCCGATGAAAGCATAAGGGCATCAATAGAAGCTTTTTTTGCATTAATAGCCATATTTATAACGTCAGACATAAAACTCTCCTATAACAAAGCAATATTATCTTTTGAAACAACAGCATCATAATTTTTATGACCTATAGCTTCATAAATATTGTCTGAATGCAATCCCATAATTTTTTCCGTGTCAGATGATGAATAATTTGCAATACCTCTTGCAAATTCGTTATTATCCTCATCCAATATCGAAACAACATCTCCGCAATCAAAATAACCGTTAATTTTAAGCAAACCGATAGGGAGCAAACTTGTATTTCTATCAGTAAGGGCTTTTTTTGCACCATCATTAACAATAATTTGTCCCGTAATATTTGTAGCATATGCAATCCAACGTTTTTTTTGAGATAGTTGTTCTACGGGATAAAACTTAGAGCCAAGACATTCATTATCAAAAAGCCTTTTAATAACATGAGGTTCTTTACCGTTTGCAATAACAACAAAACCGCCTGAATGTGTCACAACTTTTGCAGCTTGCAGTTTTGTTTTCATTCCCCCTCTGCCGCCTTTTGAAGAATCTCCGGCATAATTTTCTATTTTCTGCGTTAATTCTTTTATTTCACTAATCAATCTTGCATTAGGATTTTCTTTCGGGTTATCATCAAACAAACCGTCAATATCAGATAAAATAACGAGCAAATCTGCATCTAATTTGCTTGCTACAAGGGCGGAAAGTTTATCGTTATCCGAAAAACTTACCCCAAAACACTCTATCTCAGAAGTAGAAACAGTATCATTTTGATTAATTATCGGTATAACTTTTAATTCCAAAAGGGTGTTTAAAGCATTACTAAGACTTAAATATTTTACCCTGTTAGTAAAGTCATCTTCAGTTAAAAGCACTTGAGCTGTATTTATGGAATATTTTCCGAAACCGTCTTCATATATAGACATTAACTGGCACTGTCCAACGGCAGCACAAGCTTGTTTAATAGCTAGACTTTCAGATGAATCAACACAAAGCCTTTTTGAACCGAGACCGACAGCCCCCGAAGTTACAATTATTATTTCTTTCCCAGCTTTATGAAGTTTTGATATTTCTTCAATAAATGAATATATTCTGGATAATGATATTTCTTTATCATCGTTCCTTAAAACATTTGTCCCGAATTTAAAAACAATTCTTTTTGCATCACTTACTTTCATATCAATTATTATATCTTAAATGTTAATCCTTGCAATAATATATAATTAATATTAATTATTAGCCAAATAATCAACAATAAACTGTCTTGCAACTCTGGGGGTTCTTATTCCTTTAAGTAGGGCAAATTCCAATGCTTTTTTATTTAATTCATCATTAACAAAAATACAGCAGTCATTTGCGATTTTACTAACAATATCAAGATACTCATCTTTTGTAAGAAGAGAAAAAGTAAGCATAATACCAAATCTGTCAGATAATGAAACCATCTCATCAATAGTATCATTATAATGAATTTCGTTTCCCTCTCGTGCGGAAAAAGTTTCTTTTACAAGATGCATCCTGTTTGTAGTTGCATAGATAACAGTATTTTTAGGACGATTAGATAATGAACCTTCTATAACCGCCTTTATTGACGAAAAATTTTTATCATTCTCATCAAAACTTATGTCATCGGCAAAAATAACAAATTTTAAAGGTAAATTTCTTAATTTATCGTACAGATTTGTCAAATAAATAAAGCTTTCTTTATATACCTGAATAATTTTTAAATTATAATCAGAAAACTCATTTATTAATGCTCTTACAGTAGAAGATTTTCCGCAGCCTCTATCCCCGTATAAAAGAATATTATTTGCTTCTTTACCCTGTAAAAATGCCGTTGTATTCTGTTTAATAACACTTTTTTGATATTCGTAATTTTTTAAATCATAAAAAGTAATATTGTCAAAATTAACAACAGGGATAATTTCCTTATTTTCAGTATACTTAAATGCATTATAGCAAGCAAAAATTCCGTATCCCTTATTTGTGTATGAAGCTAATATATCCGATAAATCGAAGTTTAATTTTCCCTCTATTGAAAATGACGGCAAGTGATTTATCAAATCAGACATACTGCTGAACTTTTTTAATAATGTATCTTTAATCATCTGATAATCATAATTTAGAAGTTTATCAAAAAGTTCAAGCTCATAATTTGCACTTCGCAGAATCTGTTCATTTTCTTTTATACATTTTCCACAGCCTTTTGAAATTATATTTTCATCGGTATAAATTAAGTATTTTAAATAATTATATAAGTTTTGGTTTTGCTCTTTTTCGTATAGTTTGTATATAAATTCCGAATACTCTTTTAAAACAATCTCAATATCATCAGAAGTATTTAAAGTTTTTATAAAACTAATAAATGAAGAAACTACTTCATCAGATAAAACTTGTTTAAAAATTGAAATTAAAAGTAAAGAAGTCGTCAATTCGCTCATTAATGCCTGCCTGACAATATTTTAACCGCTTTATTAAAACATTTTTCAAGAAAACTTTTATTGAAATTGGTAAAATTCTGTTTAAAGTTACAATTAAGCATTCTGCAATACATTTTGCAAGATTTTGTCAGCAAACGGCAGTTTTGCGACTGTGCATTTTCCCAAATCATTTCAGGTAATTCCGATTTAATATTGCCAACAGGATCCATATTAAAGCAAAGTCTGACATCACCATACGGGTCTATGGCAAAATTAGTAGAGCCCACATCACATTTAATATCCCGCAAAATATCATCAGGATTATTGAAGAATACTTTCATTGCATTTAACTGCTCGTATGAATTATATATTGAATGTCCCGCTTGTTTCATTTCAATTAATTTGTCTATAATTTCAATTGCACGTTTTGACATATTTTTATACTTAATACGCAGTTCTTTTGGCATAACATATTTTGAGGTTTTTGAACTTGACCTTACGCAATATGCCTGAAAAGATTCTTTGTCATCAAGAAGCTGAAACATTATTCCGTTTAACTTATTCAAAGTTACAAATTCAACAAGCGGTATAATTTCTTCTAAGTTCTCAGGTAACATAATTGTTGCTATATTAAGCCCGATTGAAGATTTTTTTTCATCTTTTAGACTTTTTATTTCATTTATTGCGTCAATAATCTTTTCATAAGAACCGTTTCGTCCTCTTGACTCATCATGTATTAAAGGATTATTTATTGCATTTAATGAGAAATTTAATGATTCAATAGGCGAATCAACAATTTTTTCGTATAAATGCTGAATACTAAAACCGTTAGTCATAGATGCAACTTTAATGCCGAGAGAATGTGCATAATCAGCAAGTTCAAAAATATCTTGTCTTAAAAAGGGTTCACCACCCGAAAAGCAGAACCAAAAGCCCTCGCCGAGCCAATTTCTTAAATCAGAAAGAACCTTTTTCCATTCTTCAGTTGTCAGTTCTTTATTTATTACATCAGACGGAACTGTGCTCCACTTTGCACAAGTAACACACTGCATTTGACATCTGTCAGTAATATCAAACGTTATTTGCTGTGGTTTTAAAAGCGTATTATTCATTTTTATTTTTCCTGTTTTAATGTAATTATAAACAATTTATCTTTGTTTCATAGATTATAATATCATCAATAACGCTTTTGTTAACTTTAAAATTTTAATTATTTAAGAATATTAACTATTTACTAAATCGTGTTAAACTTTCAGCATCAATTAAATTATGTATAAAAGCAATTGCAATAGCATTTGCCCTATCTTTTGCATTCAGCTTTTTATATATAATTTCAAGCATTTTCTTTACCGTACTTTTTGTTACGAATAATTTTTCCGCAATTTTTTTATTTCTGTATCCTAAGGCAACAAGAGATAAATATTCTAACTCTCTATTTGTTAAAATAACTTTTTCATACGTAGTATAGGTTTTAAAATTTGTATTTATTCCTGTGCCCATGTTGACTATGATATAGAGCTGAGAATTTAATAAATATTAGTCAAGTGGCTAAAAATAATTTTTTATGACCTATATGAACACAAATTTTTTAATAATAAAACGAATAGAAATCAATAATTAAAAGCAATTGAAATTAAAGAAAAAAAATTATTTAAATTTATTTATTGTTTAATTTTGTAAAAAAAATATTTACATATATTACTAGTTAACACTTTTCTTAAATAAATTTGATGTAAAATTTTTTATTGTTTGTGATAATTTTATAGAATCATTAGCTAAGTCAGGAGTACGCCCAATAGCTTCTTTAAAATAATCAATTTCCTCAGAAGAAAGTTTACCATTAGAAAAACGATTTAAGAAATTTTCCATATTATTTAAGGCTTCTTTATCTGTAACATCATAGTTAGCTTCATATAAAATTTTTTTCTTACTTGAAAATCCTTTACAACCCGAATAAACCAGTAATGCATTTTGAGCAAAATCAGCAGTATTATTACCGATATTTGAATATGCTTGCTTTGCCTCAGCATCAGAAGTTGAATTTTTTGCTTGTTTTACACCTTTAATAATATTTTTAATGTCTTTTAGAATACCGACTACACCCAAACAAATCCCACCGATACTAATTCCGGCCATTAATGTCGATGCTCCATAAAATGCAATATTGAATGCAGCAGTAATTATACATACTGAAACAGTAGCCAATGTTTCTTTAGGATGCTCTTTTATTAATGTTTTTATTGTTTTAAAACCCTCTGTAAAATGATCTGAAAAACCTTTAGCTAAACATTGTACTTTTTCTCCAAAGGACAACTTTCCGTCATCTTTACCGTCCGTACAATTGGATATAAATTCATTATTTTTTTTATCTATCTCTTCATATGGATCAATAATAACTTCAGCAATTTTTTTTACTTTGTCATTATTTAATACATTCTTAGTCTTAGAAATATCTTCAGACATTGCTATATTTTTAGGTTGTGTTTGATTTTGTCTGAAAATAATATATTGATTATTATTAACTGAACTAACGTTTGTCATAAAATTAATTAATCCAAAACTATTCCTATTAATATTAAGATTTCTATTTTATTTAAATTGACAATTTTTAATAATTTATTAAAAATTTTTAAGATTTATATTGGTTTTAAATCTAATATTTTTTGTTTAAAATAAAAAAAAGAACAATATAGAATTATTCTTTATATTCAATATCTTTTAAGTTTTTATTAAAATATTCATAAATTATTTTTGCCTGATTTTTAGATACAATCAGCATTAATTCTTCTTTTGTAAGCTTTGAGATTTTTGCGACACTTGAATATTTATCAAGAAGAAGTTTTTTGTTTTTTTGATAAAGACCTTTAATCTCATCTAATTCCGAGTGAGTAGCAGATTTTTCTCTTAAATGCCTGTGAAAAGTTATGGCAAAACGGTGTGCTTCATCTCTTATTCTCTGAAAAAAGTATAATGCCTGTGAATTAATCGGGAAAATTACCGATTCTGATTTATAAGGCAGAAATACTTCTTCTATTCTTTTTGCAAGTGAAATAATATCTTGATTTTTAACACCAAGCTCATTTAAAATCTCAACCGCACTTGATAATTGTCCTTTACCTCCATCTATTATAATCAAATCGGGGAAAGGTTTATTTTCTTTTAACAATCTTGAATAACGTCTTGCTACAACCTCCCGCATAGATTTAAAATCATCAGGTTTGCCTTCATCAACCGTTTTAATTTTATATCTCTTATACTCACTTTTTTTAGGCATTCCGTTAAAAAAACTGACCATAGATGCGACAGTATTTGTTCCTTGTATATGAGAGATATCAAAACACTCAACAACATGAGGGAATTTTTTTAAACCTAATTTTTCCTGTATATAGGAACCTGTTTCATTATAGTTGTTTTGAATATCCTGTAAAGATTTAACTTTCAATTCTTCCAGATGATAGGTTGAATTTTTATTTGCAAGTTCTAAAATATCATCATTCTTTTTATTTGATTTAGGTTGAATTTTAACTTTTTCACCTTTTTTATTTGAAAGCCATTCTTCAAAAACTTTTTTATCTTCTTCATCAATATCTGAAGAAAACAATATTTCTTTCGGAATTTCTTCTTCTGATGCCATTAAATAGTATTCTTTAATAAAATAAGAAATTATCTCCTTTTCATCATCAAAGTCATTTTTTGAAATTTCAAAATCTTTTTTATTTGTAAGTCTGCCGTCTCTGATTTGCAGAAGCGAAATTCCGCCCAAATAATCATTTGTACTTACTGAAATAATATCCTGATTAATTTTTGTATTTTCATAAACAACTTTTTGTTTTTCTATTGTTTTTAAAACATCATAGTAACTGTCCCTGTATCTTGCGGCTTTTTCATATTCCTGTGATGCCGAATACCTTTCCATTAAAGATTTTAATTCATCAACCAGCTGCATCTGTTTGCCTGATAAAAATAATTCAACATTTTTAATAAGTTTTTTATATTCTTGCGGAGTTACCATTTTTTGGCAAGGGGCAAGACATCTTCCGATTTGATAATAAATACAAGGTCTGTCTTTAAATTTTGGTGTCTTACACTGTTTAAGAGGAAATAGTTTTTTTAACAAATCTAATGTCGTATACATAGATTTTGCATTAGTATAAGGTCCGAAATATTTGCCTTCCAGCATATTTTTATTACGTTTACGTGTAACTAAAATTCTGGGATAATCTTCTTTTGTTATTAAAAAATAAGGAAATTTCTTATCATCTTTTAAAAGAACATTATATTTAGGTTTATATTTTTTTATTAAATGTGATTCTAAAATTAAAGCTTCAATTTCTGAATTTGTAATAATAAATTCAATCCTGACAATTTGAGGCACCATAACAGCTAACTTAACCGAATCGTGCTTTTTATTAAAATAACTTGATACACGTCTTTTAAGATTTTTAGCCTTTCCTACATAAATTATCGTATTATCCTTATCAAAAAATTGATAAGAACCGCTTGACTCCGGTATTAATCTTAACTGTTCTTTTATTTCCATATCAATATTATAACTGATATAATGTTTTTATGTTTATTAAAAAATTTATTTACAAATACATTTTAAGACGAAAATACTACCGCTATGGCAGCTGTAAAAGATGCGGAGATTGCTGCAGCAAAATATATGTCAACCACAAAAGCGGCACAATAAAAGATGAAAAAGAATTTTTATTTTTAAAAAAACTGCATCCTTTTTATACATTTCTTGAAGTTGTAGATAAAGATGAAAACGGACTTGTATTTAAATGCAATAAATTTGATAAAGAAAAACACATCTGCACAATACATAAATTTCGCCCCGGAATATGCAGAAGGTATCCGTCAGAAGTAATTTTAAAAATGCACGGCGTAATGTCAAAAAATTGCGGGTTCTATTTTAAACCCATAGACAGTTTTGAGGAAATATTAAATAAACAATTAAGAAACAAAGATTTGTGAATAATTTAAATACTCTTTTGCTAATTTAACATTATGCACTCTATGTATATTAACACTTTGAGCCATAGCTGAATACATAGCAGTCGGAACATCAGCATCTTCACAAGACAAATTAAACTCATTTGTTATAAATGATTTTCTTGATATACCCAGCACCATCGGAACTTTTAATGAAGAAAATTCACTATGACGTCTTAAAAGTTCAAAACAATTCTTTTTTGATTTTCCAAACCCGATTCCAACATCAGCAATTATATTTTCAGGTTTCAAACCTGCTTGATACATTTTATTTATTTTTTTGTATAAAGACAAATAAACTTCGTCTACAATATCGTTAGTTGTATAATCATTAGATTTAGCGGGAACAGAATCGGAATGAACAATAATAGAAGGAATATCTTCTCTGCAAACAAAATCAAATAATTTAAGGTCATAATCAAACCCCGAAACATCATTAATAATATCAGCTCCTGCCTCAATAGCAGCCTTAGCGGTTTCGTAATTTCTTGTATCAATACTTACGGGTATATCAATACCGTTAGAGCGAATTGCCTTTAAAACAGGAATGATTCTTGATATTTCTTCTTCAGGAGAAATATTTTCCGCATCAGGGCGTGTCGACTCACCTCCGATATCTATAATATCAGCCCCGTCTTTTATCATTTCATTTACATGATTAAGGGCACTATCAATATTTGTATAATTGCCTCCATCGGAAAAAGAATCGGGAGTAACATTTAAAATACCCATTATATAAGGTCTTGACCAATCAAAAACGTAATTTCTTATATACAGTGTTTCTAATTTAGACTCTACTATTCTTTGAAATTCTAAAGCCAATCTTTTTAAATTAAAAGGCTGTAATTTTAATTTTTCAATAAGATTTACAACCTGTGAAATTGAAGCAAAAATTATTGCATCAGTATAATCGCAAGCACACATAACAGTGCCTCTGCTTACGGCACAATCAAACCCCAACGACAAACACAGTTGTTTTAAAATATTTGCTTCATGCGGTTTTAGTTTGAAAACTTTATAAACTTCACCTGAATACTTTTTTTCAGCTTCATCTAAATAAGCTTTATCAAACCCGACTGAAACAAGTTCTTTAAATATATTTTTATCCGCGTATTTAACAATAACATCTTCCATAAAAACATTATATAAAAAAAGGACTACTTTAAAAAGTAGTCCTTTTTTATAAATATTTAAACTCTTATGATAAAATTTGAGCTAATTGTGCAATATCAGAAACACCACCCATTAAACCTGTAGTTTTCTTATCAAAAGTATCATAAGCACTTTGTGATTTTTGAGCAATATCTTTAATTCCGTCGCCGTTGTTATCACGTGTACATATAGCCGGAACTAAAATTGCCATAGATGCAAGCCCTGCCAAGAACGGTAATTTATTTCCGAATTTCTCCGCACATTTAGGTGCCATTTTTTGAATACCTTTTAAACCTTTAAGTGCAAAATCTTTTACTTTAGAAGATGCACTTGTTTCTAATTTTGTAACTGCTTTATTAACGAAATCTAAACCTTTTTTTGCACCTGATTTTATCGCACCGGATGCACCACCGTGGAATAATGTATCAATACCGGCGAAAGTAAATGCACCTTTTAAAAATGTTTTAAAGCCTGCAAAACCTACAGAAGCAACAACTTGAGTCGGAGTTTTAATATCATCCGTATGTACATATTTGTCACTCATTTGGCTTGCTATAGCTAAAGCTGATTTATAATCAACTTCACCTTTTTTACCAAAAGATGCTTGAGGTTTTATTGGTGTACAATTAATTGCTGAAACGTTCATGTTTTATACTTACCTTTCCTTCAATTATTCTATCATAATTAAATCAATCAATATTATTTTTTGCTATATTTATAAAAATATTTTTTTAAAATTTACAAAAGTATACAAAAAAAGACTGCTTTGTTAAGCAGTCTTTTTTATTAAAAATTAATTACTTATGATAAAACTTGCATTAATGAAGCAACTTCACTTGCTCCTGTTATAAAACCACGAGATGTCTTTTCAAAGTTATCATATGCACTTTGTGATTTTTGAGCAATATCTTTAATTCCGTCGCCGTTGTTATCACGAGTACATATAGCAGGAACTAAAAGTGCTATAGATGCAAGACCTGCTAAGAACGGTAATTTATTTCCGAATTTCTCCGCAAATTTAGGTGCCTTTTCTTGAATACCTTTTAAACCTTTAAGTGCAAAATCTTTTACTTTAGAAGATGCACCGGTTTCCAATTTTGTAACTGCTTTATTAACAAACTCTAAACCTTTTTTTGCACCTGATTTTATCGCACCGGAAACACCGCCTTGGAATAAAAAGTCAATACCTGCAAAAGTAGATGCACCTGTTAAAAATGTTTTAAAACCAGCAAATCCGACAGATGCAACAACCTGAAAGGGAGTTTTAATATCACCTGTAGAAACATATTCATCATTCATTCTTGATGTAATTTCTAAAGCTCTTTTATAATCAACATCTTTAACTTGTTCTTGTTGTTGAGAAACTGCAGAAACACCATTTACGGAAGAAACACTCATTTTTTTACCTTTCTAAACTTACACTTTTGTATTTTTAATAAAACAATCAAGATTAATAATTGCCTAAAAAGAATTAAATGTAACAAAATATTTACAATTTTTTTTAATCATTAATACTGTTTAAAAATAATATTTATATGTTAAAATTCAAATAAATACATATTATCGGAGATTAGGGAGAATGATAGACTTTTTGCTAAAATTATTAGGCGATCCTAATAACAATAAAATTAAAAAGATGATGCCTATTGTAGATCACATAAATGCTTTAGAACCGTCTTTTAATGAATTAACCGATGAAGAATTAAAAAACAAAACAGCAGAATTTAAAAAAATTCTTTCTCAAAGAGAAACTTCAACAGATATAAAAAAAGACAGAGAACTTGAAAAACAAGCACTTGATTCTATTTTACCCGAAGCTTTTGCAACCGTTAGAGAAGCGGGAAAAAGAGTTTTAAATATGCGTCACTTTGATGTTCAACTTTTAGGCGGAATATTTCTGCATGAAGGTCAAATAGCAGAAATGAGAACAGGTGAGGGTAAAACTTTAGTTGCAACTTTACCCGCATACTTAAATGCACTTACGGGGAAAGGTGTTCACATTGTCACGGTTAATGATTATTTGGCTCAAAGAGACTCCGAATGGATGGGCAAAATATTTAAATTTCTTGGATTATCAGTCGGCGTAATACTTTCGGGAATGAATGATTATGACAGTTTTAATCTAAAAAAACAAGCTTATGAATGTGATATTACATACGGAACAAACAATGAATTCGGCTTTGACTATTTAAGAGATAATATGGCAACAGCTGTTGAACAAAGAGTTCAAAGACCTTATAACTATGCAATAATTGATGAAGTTGACAGTATTTTAATAGATGAAGCAAGAACTCCTTTAATTATAAGCGGCAGACTTGAAAAATCAGCAGAATTATACAGAACAATGGCGGCTGTTGCACCACAACTGGAAAAAACAAAGCATTATGAAGTGGATGAAAAAAATAAAAACGTTATTTTGACGGAAGAAGGTATTGATAAAGCCCAAGAAATTCTTGAAATTAAAGACCTTTTTGATATTAATAACCAATATGCTCACCATCTTTTACAGGCATTAAAAGCTAAAGAACTTTTCCACTTAAATACGGACTATGTTATAAAAAACGGTGAAGTTATTATAGTTGATGAATTCACAGGCAGATTAATGGAAGGAAGACGTTGGTCTGACGGTCTGCATCAGGCTGTTGAAGCAAAAGAGGGAGTTCAAATTCAAGATGAAACTCAAACTTTGGCAAGCATTACATTCCAAAACTTATTCAGATTATACCCTAAACTTGCGGGCATGACAGGTACCGCAATGACGGAAGAAGCTGAATTCGGTAAAATTTATAACCTTGAAGTTACAAGAATTCCGACAAATAAATCTGATATAAGAATTGATTTACCGGACATTATTTATAAGACGGAAAAAATTAAATACAATGCTGTTGTTGATGAAATAATTAAAATGCACAAACAAGGCAGACCCGTTTTAGTCGGTACAATCAGTATTGAAAAATCGGAACTTGTATCCGATTTACTAAAAAAACGCGGGATAAAACATAATATATTAAACGCAAAACATCACGAAAAAGAAGCATATATTATTGCTCAAGCCGGCAGATTTGGTGCAGTTACAATAGCAACTAACATGGCCGGCAGAGGTACAGATATTCTTTTAGGCGGTAACCCCGAATATCTTGCAAAACAAGAACTTGATGCAAAAGGAATAAAAACGGATAATCCCGATTATGAATTCCACAAAAATCAAATTTTAGAAAAGACAAGAAAAATAACAGAAGAAGAGCACGCAAAAGTTGTAGAAGCAGGCGGATTACATGTTATAGGAACAGAAAGACACGAATCCCGACGTATTGATAATCAGTTGAGAGGTCGTGCCGCAAGACAAGGCGACCCCGGCTCAACAAGATTTTTCTTGTCTATGGAAGACAGTTTAATGCGTATATTCGGCGGTCAGCAAATGATGGCTCTTATGAATACTTTTAATATTGATGATGATATGGCTATTGAAAACAGGATTATCACAAGACAAATTGAAAGTAATCAAAAGAAAGTTGAAACTTTCCATTTTGATGCAAGAAAAAGCGTACTTGAATACGATGATGTTATGAATCTTCAGCGTGAAAAATTCTATTCCCAAAGAAACAAAGTCCTTGAGGGCTCTGACTTAAGAGAAGATATAATGTATATGATTGAACGGGAAGTGGATAGACTTCTTAAAACATATATAGCTCCGGGAATGAACCCTGATGAATATATCTATGAAGATTTAGTATCTTTGGTTAAAGAAATTCATTCCGAAATTCCGCAGCTTTCTTACATTGAAGTTAAAGACATTCAAGGTTTAAAATTTGAAAATGTATATTCAAAAATAAGAGACTTTGCTCTTGAAGCATACAAAGAACATGAACAAAAAACCGTTGATTTCTATAACAATGTAGCAGAACAGTACAATCTTGATTATCAAAGAGAAGAAGCATTCAGTTCAAATAATGTTATGAGAGGTTTAGAAAAAGATATTTTATTAAGAGTTGTTGATAACAGATGGATAGACCACTTACACAATATTGATATGCTTCGTGACGGTATAGGTTTAAGAGCATACGGGCAGAAAAACCCGCTTCTTGAATACAAAAAAGAAGCATATGATTTATTTAACAATATGATGTATGATATTCAATCAGAAACAGTCAAGCATTTATTCAGAACTAAATTTGGTATACAAATTGTATCTCCCGAACAATTAATGCAAGGTAATACAAATTCTTTACCGGAAACTATTATGTTAGATGATAAAAAAGAGAATTAATTATGGTTTTTATTTATAATGTTGTTTTAATAATTTTATCAATAATACTGCTACCCATTATAATTATCGCATTTATTATTCAACCAAAATTCAGAGCCGGTTTTTGGCAAAAATTAGGCTTTTATAAATTTAATAAAAAAGGTCAAAAATCGACTATATTTCACGCTGTTTCTGTTGGAGAAGCAAATGCAATAAAAGAGCTTGTTATTCAATATTCTTACAGGCATCCTGAAGAAAATATAGTAATAACAACAACAACAAAAACAGGTCAGGAAATTGCAAAAAAATCTTTTTCCGATATTGCTTCATGTATAACTTATTTCCCTTATGATTTTTTCTTCAGCGTTTTATCATTTTTATATACATATAAACCGGAAAAAATTATAATTGCGGAAACTGAGATATGGCCTTGTTTTATAAGCTTGGCAAAATTATTAAAAATAAAAGTTTATACGGTTAACGGAAGAATTTCACCGCATTCATTTGACGGATATAAAAAATTAAAAATTTTTATAAAACCTGTTCTTCAAAAATATGAAAAAATATTTATGCAAACATCGGAAGATGCAAAAAGAATAATTGAAATCGGTGCAAAATCTGACAAAACAGAAGTTATGGGCAATTTAAAATTTGATATTAATGCCGACTTGCCTCAAGATATAATTTATAAGTATAAAGATGAACTTAAAACAAATGATTTTAGGATATTTATTGCAGCAAGTACACATAAAGGCGAAGATGAAATTGTATTAAATGCCTTTAATGCATTAAAACAAGAACAAGCAGATGCAAAATTACTTCTTGTTCCAAGGCACCCCCAAAGATATCAGGAAGTTATTGATTTACTAAATAATTGCGGATATTTATGGGGCAGAAGAAGTGAAAATGCAAATTTTAAAGATAATGAAATAATTCTTCTCGATACGATGGGCGAACTTTCTAAGCTTTATTCAATATGTTATCTTGCATTTATCGGCGGAAGTTTTTCTTCTACAGGCGGACATAATCCTCTTGAAGCAAATATTTGGAGTAAACCTGTTATATCAGGGCCTTGCGTATTTAACTTTAAAGATATCTATAAAACTGTATGCGAAAAGGAAGCTGCCGTAATCGTAAATAATAAAGATGAACTTAAAGCAGAACTTATATCTTTTTATCTTAATAAAGACAAATACATTAAATTCTCAAGAAATGCAAAAACTATATTTAATGAAAATAAAGGTGCTATCAAATACGTACTTGACAGAATTTAGTCCGCTTTTTCAAAAAATGCTATTGAATATGGAGCTAATGATATATACGAATACTGTTCAAAGGTTTTATTAATATTTAAGCATTCTCCGGAGCCCGCATATTCTTTATTATCAGAGTTTAAAACCTCTCGCCATTTACCTTTTGGGAACATTAAACCATAGCTGGCATTAAATGCAGTTGATGAAAAATTAGAAAACGAACAAATTTCGTTATAAATTTTTCTTGCATAAATACCATGTACATTAGCTTGAGAATTAACAAAAGTTTTTTCTATGTGCCCCGAAGAAAGTGCAATATTTCTTTCACATAAATTATTTAAATCTGAAACATATTTTTCAACAGATTTATTAATATAACTATATTTATCAATAACTTTTACAGAATTAAGTTTAGAATCAAGAAAAGCACTTAACCCGGGTTCATAACCTTTTTCTCGTAAATAATACTCGGGGCCGGTTGAAAACTTTCTGAAAAACTTAAAATACGCAGCATTTGCAGACTCATCTCCCTGAAATATCATCTTAGGGCCCGGAATTGAATATACTTTACCTATTGCAAGTTTGTGCATTGAAACAGCGTTTAAATATGCCGAAAAAATTTCATCAACAGAAAAATCATGTGTTAAATAATTATTTTCATAAAATATATGTCGTTCAGACTCGGACATATTTTCAAGTTCACCGTTCAAAAGGGCAATCAATACTCTATGAGCAGCATGTGCAGCTCTTTTGCACTTTAAAGAATGACAGCAATCACATATCTTATCATTTAAATTTAATTCATTAACCATTATTTTTGAAATAAGCCTTGTTCCGTCAATATTACCTATTTCATCATGACTCATTGGGTATTTAACACGGGATTGAGCTGCCCTTAACGAATAATCAAACGCACACAAGTCCTTAATTCTGCAATCCCATATACCCAAAATCATAGACGCAATCTGTTTATGGAACGGGAAATCCCACTCGCTGTCAAAACCTAAAGCATGCAATGAAACATCATTATTCCTAATTTTTTCAATATATTTTTCATGATTTAATTCATTTTCATCTGCTTCATCCGAAGGAAAAGCTCTTGTAACTCTTTCATCGTTGTCACGTCCGTCTTCTGCAATTAAAAAAGCATCAGGCATGTGATAATTAATTTCAGCTGACATCTGTTTCATCGTATAATCAGAGCACATAAACTTTGTCATATCAACTCTTAACCCGTCAACGTGGTAGTTTATAATCCAATTTAAAGCCGCACCGACAATAAAATCTCTTACGTAAATACTATATTTATCTTTTTCAAAATTAAATTTATATCCGAAGCAATTTTCACCCTCAATATAAGGTCCGGTTTTTTGCAATTGAGCGATATCAGGACCTAAATGATTTGGGACAATATCCATAATTACATTTAATCCGAGTTCGTGGGCATAATTAATTAGTTCTTTTAAATCATCGGGAGTGCCGTAAGTGTGATTTGGGGCATATTTATCAACTCCGTCATAGCCCCAGTTAAAAGAATACGTATTTTCAACAGGCATAATTTCTATAGCATTAAAATGAAGTTCATTTGCAATTCTCTCAAGAGCATTTTTTGCACTTTTAAAAGTACCTTCATCTGTAAAGGTACCTATATGAAGTTCATATATTCTTAAAGCCTGAACAGGAGTAAGTTTATTTGTAATATTTGCAAGTCGTGAAATTCTTTTGCTGTTTTCTGAGCATATCCACTCAGCATCAGTCCATTCAAAAAGAGAATGATTATATATTCTTGACCACTTAAAATAGTAGTCTTGCCACATTGAGCAAGGGTCTTTTACGGATATTAATTCATCTTTATAATCAATTATAAATCTATATCTGTCTCCGTTTTCAATTAAACCCTTTTCTATTTCAATTTGCCAAACACATTCCTGAACATGCTGCATATCAAATTTTAAAATTTCTTTATTATAAGGCTTTATCTCTAAAATAACATTTTTTACATCATAAAATGTAAATAATCTGAAAAAGGCACTGCCGTTATCAGTAAAATATGCACCAAAATACTTGCTCCAAGTATCAAACACACAAGGTGATTTATGTTTATTTATATTATGTATGTAATTATTTATATGCATATTAATTAGTATTCAACAATATTTTATTTTTGTCTATAATTACATTATGCAAATTTTTGACGAATTAGTAAAAATACAAAAATCATCCCTAGCACTTGGCTTTTTTGACGGATTGCATTTAGGGCATAATGTTGTGTTAAAAAATGCAATACACATAGCAAAAGAAAATAATACACAATCCTGTGCCGTAATATTTAAAAATCATCCGTCAATAATATTAAGCCCCAATAAAGTGGAACAAATATTAACACTTGATGAAAAACTTGAAATAATGGACAAAATCGGACTTGATAATGTAATTTTGCTTAATTTTGAAGACTATGCTTCACTAAGTGCACAAAATTATCTTGAAAATATTCTTGTTAAAAATTTTTCACCAATTGCAATAACAACAGGTTTTAATCACAATTTTGGGTTTAATCGTTTGGGCAATCCGAAATTTTTAAAAGAGAACGAAAAAAAATTCGGATATAAATACTATGAAGTACCGCCTTTTGTTGTTCATAATAATATTGTAAGCTGCTCAGTTATAAGAAATTACTTACATTTGGGAAATTTTCCCGAAGCTAATGAACTTTTGGGATATAACTTTTTTATTAAAGGGACAGTCATAAAAGGGGAAAAAATAGCTTCAACTTTGGGATTTCCTAGTGCAAATATTAATTATCCCGATGATAAAATAAAAATTCCGTATGGGGTTTATTTTGTACTTGTAAATGTAAACGGAAAAGAATATACCGGAGTCCTAAACCACGCAATCAGCCCTGATTTAAAAACAGAAGTCCATATTATTGATTTTAACAAAGACATTTACGGTGAAAAAATACAAATTTCATTTATTACAAAAATAAGAAATCAAATAAATTTTGAAAATAAAGAAAAATTACAAGCTCAAATAAAACGGGATATTGCGTTTACTCAAATATATAAACACTTTATAAAATAAAAGAGAGCTAAAAGCTCTCTTTTATGATTATTAAATAAACAATTTATCTAAGCATTTTTAACAGCATCAACAATAGATGCAATACCAACACCAAGATGAGCCAAACCGCCAGCTACCCCAACAGCCAATGCTAATCCCGGATTAACAGCATATAAAGCAATTGTTCCTGCATAACTTAATGCATCTAATCCTATTTGTCCAAAAAAGAATTTAGCACCTTTTCCTACTTGACCGTTTATAAGTTGTCCAAAACCGGGATATAAAGCTGAAGCAATACCCACTCCTATTTTTTTAGATGTTGGAGCATCTTTTTTTACTGCAGCCTGTTTAGTAGACAATTCAACAGAATCTTCCTTTTGAGTTAAATCAACTTTTGGTTGACAATTTACAGGTTTCCCTGTTTCAACAACACCAGCATTTAAAGGTTGTCCGACATTTTGAATATCCATTATAATTCTCCTATAAAAATTAACTATAATAATTAAAAATTATTTATAAAAAATTTTGCCAATAAAAATTTTTAAACATACAATAATATCTTCAAAAACAATAATATTTTAAAAAATTAGAGTTAATATTTTGTTACAATAATATAATTATACACAAAACAAAAATATATAAAATAAACTGATGTAAAATTTTATATATTATTCTTTTATAATAATTTTGTATATTGTAAAATCAAATTAACAAAATTCGTAAGGAGATAAAATGACAAACATAATAGAAGGAATGCTGACAGTTAATAATGAAAAATTTTGTATAATCGTTGCAAGATTTAATGAATTTATAGGTTCAAAACTGTTATCGGGGGCAAAAGATGAACTTACACGCCACGGAACAAAAGAAGAAAATATTGATGTAATATGGGTACCCGGGGCTTTTGAAATTCCAATTATTGCTAAAAGAGCGGCAAAATCAGGCAAATATAATGCAATTATTACTCTCGGTGCCGTAATTAAGGGTTCAACTTCTCATTATGATTATGTATGTGCGGAAGTTTCAAAAGGTGTTGCTTCAGTAGGACTTGAAACGGGAATTCCCGTTATATTTGGAGTATTAACTTGTGATAATATTGAACAAGCAATTGAAAGAGCAGGAACCAAATCAGGTAATAAAGGGGCTGATGCCGCTAAATCTGCTATTGAAATGGCTAATTTAATTCAAAAAATATAAACTTTTTAATTTATTATCATATTAAAAAGGTGCTTTATAAAATAAGCACCTTTTTATTTAAAACATATTATTAATTACAAAAAAGCGAAATTAATAGACACTAAAAATACACCTGCACGATTGTCTTGTTCGTTCGCATTTAACGGCATTACGTGTCGAATGCTCAACGCATCCGCCACTACAGCCTCAGCTCA